>JBOGZE010000201.1:0-5082 GCA_050697055.1 Solirubrobacterales bacterium | reverse complement strand
GGCGGAGAACGAGCCGCCGGTGACGACCTCCCGCAGCACCCGGATTCGCCTCACGTCGAGCATAAGCGAAACTTATCAGACCACACAGAAATCGATGTTGCGCTGATATCTCACGCAGGGGACGATGGGCTCGTTCAAGAGAAAGGCGACGAAGGAGGAGCGATGGAGGCGCGTGCAGCAGAGATCGGGATCGAGCTTCACCGGCGGAGGCGAAGCCGCGGGCTCTTCCGGGCCCGCCGAGGCTTTCTCAGGCGCCGGCGCCCAGTCGGCGTCCGGGCGGCAGCATCTCCCCCCGGTCCGGCCGATCGGCTCATGGTCCAGCCCCCGAACCGGGCGCTCTAGCTCTCGTCTTCCTCGTCGCGGGTCGCCAGGTAGACGCCGATCGCCAGCACGGTGACGCCGACCCCGACCGCCGCCGCGGTCTGGAGCTCACGCCGGTAGCGGCGGCGAGCGAATTCGACCCACACTCGCCCGATCAATTCGTATATCGCGCTCATCGCTTCCCGTCTTCCCGATCGCCGGCCTCGCGAATCCTATGGGCGAGCCGGCTTTGCAGGGTGAAGAGCTCGATGAACCCCGGGCTCGCCTGCTGGGAGAACTCGCCGCCCGACTCGCCGAACGAAACCAGCGAGCGGTCGTAGAGGGCAAACGGAGAACTCCGTGCCACCGGGGTCACCGAGCCGCGGTAGAGCTTCACGGTCACCTCGCCGGTGACGAACCGGTTGACCGAGTCCATGTAGGCGTCGAGGTCGCGGCGGAGCGGCTCCAGCCATAGCCCGGCGTAACAAAGGTAGGCCCACTGGGTTTCCAGCGCCCCCTTGAAGTTGTTCTGGTGGATCGTCGAGACGAGCTTCTCGAGCTCGCGATGGGCGCAGAGGACGATCGCCGCCGCCGGCACCTCGTAGAGGTCGCGGACCTTGAGCCCGACCACCCGGTCCTCGACGTGATCGACGATCCCCACCCCATGCCGCCGGCCGACCTCCGCCGCCCGCTCGAGGAGCTCGACCAGGCCCAGCCGCTCACCGTCGAGTGAGACGGGGCAGCCCGCCTCGAAGCCCACCCGCAGCTGCTCCTGCTGGTCGGACGCCTCCTCCGGCCGGGTGACGAACTGGAAGACGTCGTCGGGCGGTGCCGACTCGAGGTCCTCGATCTCCCTCCCCTCCGAGGAGCGCCCCCAGAGGTTCTCGTCGATCGAGTAGGGGGAGACCTCGGTCCCCCCCTTCACCGGGATGGCGTGCTCGCGCGCGTAGGCGATCTCCTCCTCGCGCCCCATCTGCCATTCGCGCACCGGGGCGATCATCTTGAGCTCGGGGTCGAGGGTGGCGATCGTCGCCTCGATCCGCACCTGGTCGTTGCCTTTGCCGGTGCATCCATGGGCGATCGTGTCGCAGCCGCGATCGCGGGCGGCCTCCACCGCCAGCCTCGCGATCAGCGGCCGGCCCAAGGCCGTAAACAGCGGGTAGCCGCCGCCGTAGAGGGCGTTCGCCTTGATCGCCGGCAGCACGTACTCGCGGGCGAACTCCTCGCGCGCGTCCACCAGCACCGTCTCCACCGCGCCGAGCTGCTTGGCCTTCCCCGTCACCACCTCCCAGTCCTCCCCGGGCTGGCCCAGGTCGACGGTCAGGGTGACGATCTCCGCCCCGTAGCGCTCCTGGATCCACTTCACCATCACGCTGGTGTCGAGCCCCCCCGAGTAGAGCAGCAGCACGCGCCCGACCGACTCGGGGTCGGCCTGATAGGAAGCGATCCTCGGTGCGCTGTCGCCCTGGTCGGCCGTCATCAAGGGCGCGAAGTCTGGCAGGCCGCCGGTCGCCTCCTGGGCGTGGGAGACCGGTGTGACTGCGAGAATCCCCGCGTGAACCGGGCCCTGCGGATCCTCTCGACGGCGATGATCACGGCGGGGCTCGTCATCCTCGCCGACGCCGGCCTGACGGTGGTCTGGCAGGAGCCGCTCTCGGCCGCCTACGGCTCGCTTAAGCAGGGCCAGGCGCGTGACGACCTCGATCGGCTCGAGGCGGACTTCCCCACCCCCGAGGACCTGGCGGCGGTCAGCGGGGTCGCCGGGGACGCCGAACGGGCACGGATCCTCGCCGACCGCTTCGAGGACCGGATCGAGGAGGGCGATGCGATCGGCCGGATCGAGATCGCCCGGATCGGCCTCGACATGGTCTTCCTCCAGGGAACCGATACCGCCACCCTCCAATACGGCCCCGGCCACTACCTGAAAACCTCCCTACCGGGACAGCCGGGCACGGTGGCGATCGCCGGCCACCGCACCACCTACCTGGCCCCCTTCCGCAAGATGAACGAGATCGAGGACGGCGACGAGATCCGGCTGGAGATGCCCTACGCGGGCTTCACCTACGAGGTGACCAAGCACGAGGTGGTCGACCCCGGTGACGTCGAGATCCTGAAGCCGGTTGGGTACGACCAGCTGGTGCTGACCGCCTGCCACCCGCTCTACAGCGCCTCCCAGCGCTGGGCGGTGTTCGCGAAGCTCGTCCGCATTGACACCTTCGCGATCTCCGGCGAGGGCCGCTGGCCGGCGCCCTGAGGCCGCTCAGAGGCCGGAGCCGCCGCCGCCCGCGTCATCGGGGCTTGGTGCTGGGGTGCCGCCGGAGGTGTTGGTCGGAGTCGTCTCCGTCGTCTCGGTCTCAGTGGTCTCCGACTCGGTGGTCTCACTGGTCGGCTGCAGGGTGACGGTCGCATCATCGGACTCGTCGCCAGCGACGATGACCAGGCCGACAGCGAGGCCGATCACCAGCGCCAGCAGGAGGCCGATGATCCAGCGGGTGCGCGTATCCATCGCGGCGAGCCTAGCCCAGCACCCGGCCGATGATCCCGAGCGCCTCGTCCACCTCGGCGTCGCCGATTACCAGTGGTGGCAGGAGCCTGATCGTGTCGGCGCCAATCGGGTTGACCACCAGGCCCTCGGCCAGCAGCCGAGCCGCGAGATCCGGGGCCTTCCACCCCTTCGCAAGCTGGGCGCCGATCATCAGGCCCCGGCCACGCACCTCGCCGATCACCTCGATCTCCTCCAGCCCCGAGCGCAGCCGCCCCCCCAGGTCCCGAGTGCCGCGAAGCAGCTGGGCGTCGTCGATCACCTCGAAGGCCGCCAGGGCCGCCGCAGCGACCAGCGGGCCACCGGCGAAGGTGGAGCCGTGGTCGCCGGCCTCGAGGACGAAGCCGAGCTCCTCGGTGGCGACGCAGGCGCCGACCGGGAGTCCTCCGCCCAAAGCCTTGGCGGTGGTGAGCACGTCGGGCCGGGCCGGAAGCTGCTCGTACGCCCAGAGCGAGCCCGTGCGCCCCATCCCGGTCTGGATCTCGTCCATCACCAGCAGAGCGCCCGTGGCATCACACGCCTCCCTGGCGGCCGCGATCAGCTCGTCACCGATCACGTGGACCCCCGTCTCCCCCTGGACCGGCTCCAGCATCACCGCCGCCGTGTTCTCGCCGACGGCCTCGCGGAGAGCGCCGGGATTGTCGCGGGGCACCGCCACGAACCCGGGCAGGTACGGCGCGAAGCTCTGATTGTCGGAGAACCCCGGGGTCGCCGAGAGCGAGCCCATCGTGCGGCCGTGGAAGGCCCCCTCGAGGACGACGATCTCGGGCTCGGCGATCCCGCGGCCGTGGGCGTGCTTGCGGACCAGCTTGATCGCGCACTCGTTCGCCTCGGTGCCCGAGTTGCAGAGGAACGCCTTGCCCTCGAGGCTGGAGCGGCAGAGGCGCTCGGCCAGCCGTACCGCCCCCGCGGTCAAGTAGAGGTTGGAGGTGTGGGTGAGCGCCCCGACCTGCTCGCGCACCGCCTCCACCACCGCGGGGTGGCAGTGGCCCACCGAGCAGACCGAGATCCCGGCGAGGAAGTCGAGGTACTCCTTGCCGTCCGAGTCCCAGAGGCGGGCGCCTTCACCGCGGACGAACTCGACCGGCGCTCGGCGGTAGGTCGGCATCAGCCAGCGCGCCTCCAGGGCCTGCAGCTCGCTGAGTCTCACCGCGGTCATCTCGCGGTGATCTTCGTTCCGATGCCCTCGTCGGTGAACAATTCCAGCATCAGGTTGTGCGGCTGGCGGCCGTCGATGATGTGAGCTGCCCTGACGCCGCGGCTGACCGCCTCGGCGCAGGCGGCGAGCTTCGGGCGCATGCCGCCGTCGATCCGTTCGAGGGCCTCCTCGACGTCCGAGACGTGGGCCTGCGAGATCCGGGAGGCGGGGTCGCTCGGGTCGCGCAGCCAGCCGTCGACGTCGGTGAGGAAGATCACCTTGTGGGCCCGCATCGCCGCCGCCACCTGACCGGCGGCCTCGTCGGCGTTGACGTTGTAGGAGTGCCCCTCGCGGTCGGTGCCGACCGAGGCGATCACCGGCACGTAATCGGCGGCGATGTGGTCGATGATGTCGACGTTCACCCGCTCGATCTTGCCGACGAAGCCGAGCTTCTCCGACTGCGGCCCCGGGACCACCTCGAAAAGCGAGCCGTCCTCGCCCCCCAGCCCGACCGCGGGCTGGCCGTGGCGCTTCAGCCTCGTGAGGATGTCGGAGTTGATCTTGCCGAGGAGGACCATCTTCGTAACCTCGACCGACTCCTCGTCCGAGACCCGGAGGCCCTCGACGAACCTCACCTCCATCCCGAGCCGCTCCATGTGGTCGGTGATCTCCGGACCGCCCCCGTGGACGATCACCGGGTTCATCCCGACGTACTTGAGGAGGACGACGTCGGTGGCGAACGCCTCGCGCAGCTCCTCGTCGCGCATCGCGGCGCCGCCGTACTTGATCACGATCGTCCGTCCGTGGAACTCCCTGATGTAGGGGAGCGCCTCCAGGAGAGTTGCAACGTTCGACGTCATTCCAGACCCCCGATATCGGCGACGCGAAGCGGAGCCGATGGCGGAATTGTGGAGATCATGCGGCTCATGTCGTGTACTCGGAATTGATCCGGATGTAGTCGTGGGTGAGGTCGCTGAAGAAGATGTGTGCGGTTGCGTCGCCGCGACCGAGGCGCACCGAGAGCTCGGCCTCGGGCAGCTCCGCTGCGAGCTCAGCTGCCTGGATCCGGTCTGGTCCGAGTTCCTCGAGCTCCTCCCCGGCC
>JBOGZE010000200.1:0-3587 GCA_050697055.1 Solirubrobacterales bacterium | reverse complement strand
GGCTCGGTCCGGCCCTCGACGGCGTCGCCTTCCTGGCCGAGCCGCTGCCGGGCCGGCGGCTCCGGCTCCTCGAGGCGGGCGAGGTGCAAGTCGCCGATCCCCTCGGGCCCGCGGCGCTCGCCGCCGTCGCCGAGGACCCGCTGCTCGCGATCGTCGGCGGGCCAGAGCAGGGGATCGGTCTCGAGGGCTCTGTGCGCGGGCTCGACTCAGCCCGTGCCGTCCCCCTCCTCTCCCGGGTCTGGCTCACCGAGATCAGCGGGTAGGCACAGTCGGCAGAACTCCCGTCCGAACGGGGTCAGCTCGACGCTCCGGCGGACGGTGCGGCTGCGACCGCCCTCCGCCAGCGCCTCGCCGACCTCCGGCTGGGCCTCCAGCACCTGGTAGCGGAGCGGGTCCGGGACCGGCTCGCTGGAGAACCAGATCAGCCCAAGGCGAAAGAGGTTGTTGAGGTAGGCGGGCACGTCGGCGAGGTGGCGGCAACCCGCCTCCGAGCCGATCATGTTGAGCCCGGGGGCGACCAGCTCGGTCGCGGCCTTCAGCGGGATCCAGCCCGAGCGGACGTCGACCGAGGGCTGCGGCCCGTGCTCGGCCAGCAGCCGCAGGATCCGGCCCTCGTCGGGCGCCAGGTCCTCGAGGATGCGGGCGTAGGCGGGATGGGCGTCCTCCTCGAAGTTGACGTCCGCCGAGCGGCGGAGCAGCTCGGCGCCCCGTTCGCGCAGCGACTTCCGCGCCTCCTCGCGCTCGGCGGCGATCATCTCCGCGGTCGGCTCGGCCTCCTCGCCGGTGTCCTCCTGCTCGGGGATCCCGAGGAAGCGGCGGGCTCGCTCGCGCAGCTCGCTCCGGGTCGAGCGGAGCAGCTCGGCGGGAGCCTGCCCGTTCGCCGCCGCCCGGATCACCCGCCGGCCGGTTCGGGCTGAGGCGCCAAGGGTCCAGCGGGCGCTGCGCCAGTAGGCGCTGACGGCGAACCGCGCCAGCGCCGGCGCCGTCCGCACGAGGCTGCCGCGGTTCTCACGGTCCTCCATCAGACCCCGAATATCAGCAGGTGGATGCAGCCGGCGACGAACCCGAGAACGGCGCCGTGGAGGAGCAGCAGCCACTCGTCCTCGCGCATCCCCGAGCGGAGCAGCTCGGAGAAGTCGGGGTAGGGGAGCTGGCGCATCCGGTCGGTGATCAGGTTGCGCACGGCGGCGCTCTGGCGGCGGTTGAACTCGGGATCGGTGAACGGGCTCACCGTGTACTCGACCGCCTCGCTGGCGACCGACTCGCGGATCGTGTCGTAGCGGCTGGCGCCGAGGGCGACGCGGACCGCCAGCCGCGCCGGCCCGGCCGCCCGGTCGACGGCGGGGCGGAGCGCGTCCTCGATCATCTGCCGGGTGCGGTCGGCGCGCGGGCCCTCCAGCAGCTCGTCGCCGATGTTCCGGAGGGTGACGATGTCATCGGCGATGATCTCGCCGTAGACCTCGGCCACCTCGGGCTGGCGGCGGAGGAAGAGCCCGTGCATCTTGATTGGCCCGAGCCTGCGGGGCTCGACCGGCTGGAAGATCGTCCACAGCGCCACCCAGTTGGTGACGTAGCCGATGATCACGCCGGCGATCGGCAGCACCCACCACTGGGGAACCGCCTCGGTGAGGAAGATCACCGGCACCCCGAGGACGGCGCCGAAGAAGAAGCCGAAGTTGACGATGAAGCGGAGCTCCCTGCGGCCGACCTCGAGGAAGATCCGGTTCGCCAGCTCCGGCTGCTCCTCGATTCGCCGGATCACCATCAGCTTGATGTCAAGGAGCTGATCGATGTGGGCGCCGATCTCGTCGGTGACCGAGCGGACGATCTCGGGGAGCTGCTGCTGGACCCGAGCGTGCACGGCTCGACGCACCTGGCTCGGGATGTTCCCCCAAGCGTCCGGATATTCGCGCTCCATGATCCGCTCGACCACCTCGTCGATGTCGTCGCGGGCGGTGTCGAGGATGTGCTGGGCGATCGTCTCGGGCTCGAGCTGGCGGTAGAAGTCCGCCGGGCTGCCGAGCTTGGCGATCCCCTTGTCGACCGCGATCGAGCCCATCTTCGCGGCGCGGGAGGGGATGATCCCCTGCCAGCCGACGCCCCCCTGCATCACTCCGGGGATCTGCTGGATCCGGCGGGGGAGGAGAGAGGCGAGGCTGTCCAGCCCGGGCAGCCGCCAGCCGGCGAAGTGGACGGGGTAGAAGAGCATCCACACCCCGCTCCAGTTGGTCAGGTAGCCGATCGCCCCGGTGAACAGGGGAATCGAGAGTTCCTTGATCAGCTCCGAGTCCATACCCCAGCGAGGACGCTACCGGGCGCTACTGGGGTCAGGTCTTGTAATACGACAAATGTGGCAATGCAAGACCTGACCCGAGGAGTCAGGTGCGCTCGGCGGGGGAGCCGACAGGCGCCCGCTCCGGCCACGGTTGACTCGAACGGCCGCGCATATTAGGTTGCCTCGTGAACGACAGCGTTCCCCATTGGCCATCGCTTCAGGGAAGCTGTAACCAAGGCAAGGAGGCTGAGGTGGAATTCACTCGGCGACAGCTGCTGAAGTACGGGGCGGGGGCGGGGGTGGCGCTGTACCTCCCCTGGGAGCTTGGAACCCAGAAGGCGTTTGGGTCGCCGGTGACAGTCCCGAGCCTGCCGGGGACCAGCATCCCGCAGTACAAGCGGCCGCTCGTGATCCCGCCGGTGATGCCTCGTACGGGAACGGCACTTCGCCGGGGCGGGAAGAACGCCGACTATTACGAGATCGCGGTCAGGCAGTTCAACCAGCAGATTCTGCCGACCTCTCTGCCTGAGACCACCGTCTGGAGCTTCGGCTCGGCCGGTGCGCCGGGAACCGTCTTCGAGGGCGGCAGCTTTCACTACCCGGCGCTCACGATCGAGGCCCGCTGGCGCAGGCCGGTGCGGGTGAAGTGGATCAACGACCTGACGAAGGCGAACGGAGGCTTCCTGCCGCACATCCTGCCGGTGGACCCCACGCTTCACTGGGCCAACCCTCCAGGCGGCAACGCGGGCAGGGACGACCGGCCGGACTTCGCCAGCACCCCCGGCCCGTACACGGGCCCCGTGCCGTTCGTCACCCACCTGCACGGTGGCGAGATGACGCCGCCGGAGGCCGACGGCTATCCGGAGGCCTGGTTCCTGCCCGCGGCGAACAACATCCCCGGCGGGTTCGCAACCACGGGCACCTTCTACGACGTCTTCAGGCAGTCCTCGCCGCTAGGTGGGGCCTGGGCGCCGGGCACGGCGGTCTTCGAGTACCCGAACGAGCAGCGGGCGACGACGCTCTGGTACCACGACCACACGCTCGGGATGACCCGCCTCAACGTGTACGCGGGGCCCGCCGGCTTCTATCTGCTGCGCGGCGGTCCCACCGACGTCGGAGGCCGCCTGCCGCGACCGGCGCCCGCCCTTGGAGACCGGCCGGGGGTGAGCTACTACGAAATCCCGATCGTGATCCAGGATCGCTCCTTCAACAGCGACGGCTCGCTGTTCTATCCCGACAGCCGCGAGTTCTTCGACGGCTACGCCGGCCCCTACATCGGCGCCGAGGCCTGCGACGGCGCGCAGAGTGACAT
>JBOGZE010000199.1:0-5269 GCA_050697055.1 Solirubrobacterales bacterium | reverse complement strand
TCATAAGCCCCTCGGACACCTTTGCCGGGCTCGCTGACATGCTCGGCTTCCTCTTCCTGCTGGTCGGAATCTGGTGGATGGTCCGTGCGTTCCAGGAGAGGCCGATCAATTCACTCTGGTGGCTCGGCCTGATCTCCGGCATCCTGATGACGATCCTTGCGTTCTGGACCGCCGGACAGTTCTGGATCGACAAGGCCTATCTGCTCCTCGTCTTCGCGGGCATCTGGGCGCTGATGGAGGGGATCGTCGACATCGTGCGCGCGTTCGAGATCCGCGAGGTCCACAAGGGGGCCGAGCCGCCGTCCAGGTCGTCTTAGCAGGGCTGGCCTGAGCGGCTACACGGCATGACGCCGTCGTGGCGGACCGGCCGGGATGCGGCCGATCCGCCCCGCACGCCCGTGCTCTTCGTCAACCCGAGGTCGGGTGGGGGCGCCGCCGCACGTGCGCGCGTAACCGAGCGCGCTCGGGAGCAGGGCATCGAGGTCGTCGAGCTCGGCGGCGACCAGGACCTGAGGGGCCTGGTCGATCAAGCCGTGGCCGGCGGCGCGGACGCGCTCGGGATGGCCGGCGGTGACGGCTCTCTCGCGGTCGTCGCTGCCGCGGCTTCCGCGCACGAACTGCCTTTCGTCTGCGTACCCGCGGGAACGCGCAACCACTTCGCTCGAGACCTCGGTTTGGATCCCGGCGATCCGGCCGGCGCGCTGAGCGCCTTCGGCGACGGGGCCGAGGGCCGGATCGACCTCGGGGAGGTGAACGGCATGCCTTTCCTGAACTTGGTCTCCCTGGGCGTATACGGCGAGGCCGTCCGGCACTCCGGGTACCGCGATGCGAAGGCTCGCACGCTGCTCGAGACCGCTCACGCGGTTCTCGGTCCGAGCGGAGCGGTGCCCGAGCTGAACCTGGTGGACGATCTCGGCGAACGGCACGCCCATCCGGTGATCGTGCTGGTGTCCAACAACCCCTACGCGCTGGAGCGACCGCTGGCGCGCGGCGCCCGCCCGAAGCTCGACGGCGGACGTCTCGGAATCATCGTCATCGACGCACCGCCCCGGCGCGGGCGTCCGCCGGGTCGGGCGTGGAACGCGCGCTCCTTCGAGGTGGATGCGCCGTCGGCTGTGCACGCCGGCGTCGACGGCGAGGCAATTGAGCTCGTCCCGCCGCTTCGGTTCTCGATCCGGCCGCGCGCGCTTCGGGTCAGGGTGCCGCGGCGCGACAGCGCTCGGTCGCGGCCGTCGCGATCGGCGACAGCGCGGCGCCGATGACGGCGCCGGCAACGACGTCCGAGGGATAGTGCACTCCGGTGTGAACGCGCGAGTAGGCGACGAGCGCAGCGAGCGCGGTGAGCAGGCCGCCCGCTAGCGGCGCCTCGCTCGCCACGCCGGTCGCGAAGGCGAAACCCGATGCGGCGTGCCCGGAGGGGAACGAGCGGCTCTTCGGCATCCTCACCCGTCGAGCGAAAGGCACGCGGTGCTTCACGCGCTCAGGTCGGCGGCGTCCCCAGAGCGGTTTCAGGACCGCATTGACGAGAGCGGATGTGAGTGCGAGTGATGCGAGGCCGTTGCCGGCGGCACGGCGCCCCTGCTCCCCGCCGAAGACGGCAAGTGCCGAAGCGCTTGCGAGCCACAGCTTCGAGAAATCCGCCGCACCCGAGAGCCGCCCGAGGGCCTGATCCAGGCGCGGCGTGGGGGTTCTGGCGATCGCGGCATAGACGGCGGTGTCCAGCCGGTTCAGCTCCCCCGACACCTCGCGCCGAGTCACCGGCTCAGCCCCGGGGCGGCTTCGGGCTGGGGGCATTCGAAACCAGCGCGGTGGACCAGCTCAACTCGAGTTGGAGCCGGGTCCGGCCCTCATTCGACGTGCTCTCGCGCTTGAGCACGAGGTCATCACCGACCGGAAGCTTGAGCGAGTGGCGTTCGATCCTGATCTCGATCGGCCCGTCCGAGGTCAGCCCGTAGGCGATATCGGTCAGACGCTCCGCGGCCTCTCGGCGCGAAAGCCGTTCTTCGTCGCTGTAGTCGCCCAATGCGTCTCCCGTTGTAACGCCGTCTGAGGCGGTAGCGAGTTGCCGTCTCAGGCGGTTGAACCCGCCTCCTCCGACAGCTGCTCGGCCTCTTTCCTTGCCAGTGTCGCGTCCAGAACCGCGTACTCGGCCTCGACGATCGCCGAGTAAGCGAAGTCGATCGCGAACCTGGCATCGTCCTCGGTTCGGTCGGCCCTGCGCTGTGCCTTGTGCAGGTCGTGCTCCGCCTTCCTGTCGGCCATGTCCTCGCGGGCCGCGTTCACGGCCTCGTCCCAGCTCCGCTGCACGTTGTTCCACCAATCCGAGACGTCGCTCTTGGCGTTCTCGGCCTGCTCGCGCCGCGCCTTGGCCTCCTCCTCGCCGGCCGCGCGGGCGGCGTCCCGGTCGGCCTCGATGTCCGTCCGGGCCTTCTCACGCGCCGCCGCCGCCCGGTCCTCGGCTTCGTTGGCGCGGTCCGCAAGCTTCTTAAGGTCATCCGATAGTGCCATTTCAACCTCCTGTCGATTCGCAGGAGGAGCGTGATGGGCGAGGAGGTGAGCGGTCGTCACCCAGTCTTGATGATTTGGTCGGGCTTCAGCAGCCCGGGTGATACCGTCGCATCGGATTGGATCAAGACTCGCCGTGGTCTACGGTGCGCCGGGCATTGCGAGAGCTGGTCGGGCTGTACTGGGAGTCTGGCATCGCCGCGGACATCCCGGCGCTCGCCTGGTACTTGCTCTCATCCCTGGTGCCGCTCGCGCTGGGCCTTACCGCGCTGGCTGCCGTCGTGCTCGGCGACTACGCAGAGGCTCAAGCGCTGGCGGCGCGCGTGTCCGACGTCCTCCCAGAGGACGTGCATGACCAGGTCGTCGCCCTGGTGCTGAGGACAAGGAGAGACTCACCGTTTCTGATCGCCGGCGCCATCGTGGGGATGCTGTGGGCGAGCTCGGGATCCGTGGGAGTTATCGATCGCTGTCTCAGCCGGATGCTCTCGATCAAGGGCCCGAGCCCCGTGGTGGGCAAGCTGCGGAACCTGGCCGTGGCCCTCGCCGTGGCCGTGCTGGTGGTGGTGATGGTGCTGCTGGCGACCGCCGGGACCGGGTTGGTCGAACGCCTTAACGTGAACGCCACCCTGCTGCGCATCGCCTTGCCGTTGCTCCTGCTCACCGTGATCGTGCTGATCTGCGCGAGCGTGTTTCGCGTGCTGGGGGGCGAAAGGGTCGGCTGGCATGCCGCGCTGGCGGGAGGTGGAGTCAGCGGGGTGATCCTGATGGTCACGCCAACCCTCGCCGGCTATTACACCCACTTGGTTGCCAACAACACACCGGTAAGGCTGTTCCTGGTCCTCGCGGGCGTGCTGATCACCTGCTACATCGTGGCTTTCGGGGTACTGCTCGGAACGGGAGTGGCGGCGCGTATGGAACTCGGGCAGAGGGTCCGAGCGCCCTGAATCCCGGACGGTCCAGGGCGCGGTCAGTTGCTCCGAGCGCCCCCTCCAACGGTCGAGCGGCTCTCCACGGCGAAGCAAGGCGTTCCCGCCCAAGAGCCACCACTGCGCGGTCGGTTCCCGCGAGCGTCACGCCGTCCAGCTGCGACCTGACGGGGTGACTGGTCGTCGCAAGCCTTGAGTGTTTTACGTCAGCCTGAGCCGGGACACGTGCGCTGACCGCGAGGCAGCTGGCTGATCGGTATTGCGCCTCGTCAAGGATCAAGCGCCGCGGGGTGAGCAGTCGTCACGCAGTTCATGTGATTAGTCTCGTCGTAGGCGTCGACGACCACGAGGCGGACGGTAGAGCGCGCTAGCTGGTGCGCTGGCGACCTCGCGCCAGGTGTTCAGCTGCTCTGCCCTGACGATCAGGATCTCGAGCGACCCACAATCCTCCACGACGGCGAGCATCGACTGCCTCGATCTGACCACCCAGTCGATGAACCGGTAGAGACGACCGCCGTCGGTGAAGTACCGCCGGGTGGCTCTGCTCGGCTCAGGCCGCCGCGTCCATCTCATACTCATACGCCGGAGCATGAGCGGCGGCGGGGTGAGCTGTCATCACACGATGTTGATGATCGGCGCTCAGCCGAGCTTCCGAAGCGTCCGCCTGACGAAGCTGACGCAGCCGCGCGCCCAGCCGGCGGGACCGATCGGCTGGGCCTGCCGCCCGCGATGTCGAGCCGGATCCCAGTGTGCTCGACGCGGGCTAGCGCTGGTCGGATGGGAGATCGTGCCGCTCAGAGGTCGGCCCGAGCCTCGATCCGCCCCGAGTCCGCGGCGGCCGAGAAGGCCTTGAAGTCCTGCTCGTTCTGGTCCGCATACGCCTCCGAGAAGTCGGCGATGGCGCGGACGAAGCCGTCGCCGCCGCCGAGGTAGGAGGCGATCTCGATCGGGTCCCCCGAGCGGGCATGTGCGCGCGCCAGCGTCCCGCCGCACAGCGTCGCGTAGACCTGCATGCCCTCGACGTCGAATCGCTCGATCTCCGCGGAGCCCTTGCCGTCCCAGAGCTGCCGAACGTAGAACTCACGTTTGCGTACGCGGCCAAGCCCCTGGTCCACCAGCCCCGGGCCCGTCAACCAGCCGAGGAGAATGTCGCTTGCCGCCTGCATCAGCCGCTGTCCTTCGACGACCCGCCGGCCCTGGTGCCTGAAGCTGCCTCGGTGACCGGCATAGGGTTCGAGCACCGACGGCTCGGTCTCCTTCACCTGGAGGAAGAGTGGGTCCTCCTCGTCCCGGCCCAGCATCAGCACGATCCAGCACCGGGTGCCCACGCTGCCGACCCCGACGACCTTGTGCGCAGCATCGACGTAGCGGTAGCGGTCCACGAGGCGGCGGACGTCGGGGTGCACGCTGCGGCGGTACTCCTCGATCAGGCCCTCCAGCAGCGGCTTCAGGTCGACCTTGATGCCCTGCTCCTCAGCAAGCTCTGCGAGCGGGACGATCAGTGGCGGGTCGCTGATGATGCGCAGGGAGTCGCCGTCAGGCCGGGTGAGCTTGTCGAGCGCCCGCAGGCTGTTCCTGCGCTCCGCCTTGGCAACTGTGCGATCGAGCTGCTTGCCCCGGTTCGCGGCCTGGTGAGAGCGCAAGTGCTCGACCGTGTCGACGTCGACCCGCGAGTACCAGATGTCCAGGTCGCGCATCGATGCCAGTCTCCTGATCTCTTTGCGGTACTCGCGAGCCGCTGTCGCCTCGACCTTTTGCCGCTTCCCCGACTTGAAGCCCAGGTGGCGAGCCGCGACGGCGAAGCTTGCCGCAAGCCGCTTGACGTCCCATTCGAACGG
>JBOGZE010000198.1:0-9466 GCA_050697055.1 Solirubrobacterales bacterium | reverse complement strand
AGGGAGTTGATGTGGACGACGGCGAGGCGCTCGGCGAGCTCGCCTGGTCGCTCGAGATCGGCTTCGATCACGGATCGGTGCGGCTTGGGGGCAAGCCGGTCGAGGGGGAGATCAGGGCGCCAGAGATCTCCGTCGCAGCCTCCCACGCCTCCGTGCATCCGCAGGTGAGGCAGGCGATGGTGAAGCGCCAGCGCGAGCTGATCGCCGTCGGCCGCTACGTCGCCGAGGGCCGGGACATCGGCACCGTTGTCAGCCCGGACGCTCCGCTCAAGGTCTTCCTGACCGCGAGCGGGGAGGAGAGGGCGCGGCGACGGGCCCGCCAGACCGGCGAGCCCGCCGCCGGGGTGCTCGAGGAGATCGAGGAGCGCGACCGGCGAGACAGCACCCGCAAGCACGGCGCCCTCCGGCTCGCGCCCGAGTCGGTGGAGCTGGACACCACCGATCTCTCGGTCGAGCAGGTGGTCGAGCGGGTGGTCGAGCTTGCACGGGAGAGGGGCCTCGCGTGAAGGTCGCTGTCGTCGGCTTTCCCAACGTCGGCAAGAGCACCTTGATCAATCGCCTCGCCGGAGGCAGCGAGGCGGTCACCGACGCCGAGCCCGGCGTCACCCGCGACCGCCGCGCGCTCGCCTGCGAGTGGAACGGCCTGCGCTTCGAGCTGATCGACACCGGCGGTGTCGATCTCGCCGACGCCGACGAGCTCGCGCGGGCGGTCCAGGCGCAGGCTCGAGTCGCGATCTCCGAGGCCGACCTGATCCTGCTGGTGGTCGACGCCCGCGCCGGGCTCGGCCCGGGCGACGCCGAGCTCGGCGACCTGCTGCGTCGGTCGGGGGACCGGGTGATCGTCGCCGCCAACAAGATCGACCGGACGGAGGACGAGCCGCTCGCGGCCGAGCTCAATTCACTTGGCCTGGGCGAGCCCACGCCGGTCTCCGCCGGCCACGGGCTCGGGACCGGCGACCTCCTCGACCGGATCGTCGCCGAGCTGCGGGCGGATGGCGTGGGCGAGGAGAGGGCAGAGAAGGAGGGACTACCCCGGATCGCGATCCTCGGGCGGCCGAACGTGGGCAAGTCCTCGCTTCTCAACTCCCTGCTCGGCTCCGACCGGGTGATCGTCTCCCAGCGGGCGGGGACCACCCGCGACCCGGTCGACACCGAGGCTGAGATCGACGGCAAGCGGGTGGTCCTCGTTGACACCGCGGGGCTCCGCCGCCGGAGCAAGGTCGCGGGGACGATCGGCTACTACGCCCAGCTTCGCACCGAGCGCGCCGCCGAGCGCGCCGACGCGGCGATCGTCGTCTGCGATGCCTCCGAGGGGCTCACCTCCGAGGACCTCAGGGTGGCCGACGTGGCGATGCGGGCGGGATGCGCCACCGTCCTCGCCTTCAACAAGTGGGATCTTGTGCGAGGGGGCTCCGGAGCCGAAGGCGAGGAGCCACCCGATTCAACAAGGGATCTCGACGACGCCCACGCCCGGGCCGAGCGCAAGCTGCGCCTGCGCCCACCGGTGCTCACCTGCTCCGCCCTCAGCGGTCGCGGGGTGGGGGCGGTGGCGCGCCAGGCGATCGCCCTCGCCGAGCGCGCCGCCGATCGGATTCCCACCGCCGAGCTCAATCGATTCATCTCCGGGCTGGTCGCGGAGCGGCCGCCGCCCCAGCGGCACGGCCGGCGCCTTCGCCTCTACTACGCGGCGCAGGTAGGGCGTCGCCCGCCGCGCTTCGCGATCCAGGTGAACGACCGCAAGCTGATCGTCCGCGACTGGGCCTTTCACCTCGAGAACCGGCTCCGCGAGGCCTACGGGCTGCAGGGGGTCCCTCTCGTGATCGACTACGTGCCCCGCTCGGGACGCAGGCGGCGCGCGGTCGAGTCGGCGTCTGTATAAGCATCCGTCGTGGAGGAGCCCAAACCCCGCCGAAGGCTGCTGCGCCTGCGCCGCCCGAGGTTGCCCCGCGGAACGCCGAAGCCCCCCGAGGCGCCGAAGCCGTTCGAACCCTCAAAGTCGTTCGAAGCACCGAAGCCCTCTCGGCCGCCGAAGCCCCCGAGCGATCTCTGGTTTCGCTTCACCACCCGCCTTCGCGCGATCTACTACGGCGGCCGCGAGCTGGCGCAGCGAGCCTGGCGCTGGCTGAGAAAGTCGCGAGATGACTGGGTCGACTGGTGGACCGAGCGCTCCGGGGCGACCCGGATCCGGATCCTCGCGGTCGCCGGGGTGGCGGCCCTCTACGCCGTCGTCAAGTTCGCGCCGGTGCCGGGCGTGCCCTGCCAGATCTCGGCCGCCAAGGAATGTGCCCCGCCGGACGAGACGATCGCCTTCGTCCCCGCCAACGCCGTCCTCTACGCCCACCTGAGCCTCGATTCCGACAGCCACCAGCACGAGCTGACCAGCGACCTCGCCGAGGAGCTTCCGGATGTGATCAACCTGCTCCGCCAGGCGACCTCGGCGCTGCCGACTCCCTCGGGGAAGCCGGTCGACGTCAGCACCAGCATCCTCCCGTGGGCGGATCAGGATCTTGCCCTGGTGCAGGTGCCGGGGCCGGGCAAGAGCTCGCCACCGGCCTTCATCGTCGGCGTCGGCGACCGGGGGGCGGCCGATCAATTCCTCGCCGGGATTGCGCCCCAGGGGAAGGCGCAGAGCGCTGAGCAGAACGGCTCGCCGCTGTCCCTCTACCCCGGCGGGTTCGCGACCGCCTACTCCGGCGACCAGCTGATCTTCGGCAGCGAGGCGGCGGTGCGGGCGGGGCTCGACGCGGAGGCCGGCCGCGCCCCAGGGCTCGAAGGCTCCGACCAGGACGCGGCTCGGGACGAGCTTCCCGACGTCCGCTTTGCCGAGGTCTACCTTTCGCGCGCCGGGGTCGAGAGGACGTTGGTCGGGCGCCAGGGCGGCGCCACCCAACTCGAGACCTTCGTCGACTACGGCGCCACCAGCGGCCTCGCGGCTTCGGCCACCGCCCAGGACGACGGGGTCGAGATCAACCTGGTCAGCCGCCTCGACCCGGCGTTGCTCGAGCGCAGCCCGACCTTCTTCGCCAACCTGCCCGAGTTCGAGCCCGGCCTTGCCGGAGAAGCGGGCGAGCGCGCCCTCGGCTACATCGGCGTCGGCGAGGTGGGGGCGACGCTCGCCACCCTGCTGGAGAGCGCCGGAGCCCAGGGCGAGGGGCTCGCCGGCTCGTTGCGGGCGCTCGCCCAGAGCCTCCAGCAGGAGGCCGGGGTCGATCCGCTCCGGGACCTGCTCCCGGCGCTCGGCGGGCAGGCGGCGCTGGTCGCCGAACCCACCGATGGGATTCCCTACGCGAGCCTGATCGTCGACGATATCGACGAGGAGAAGGCTTCGGCGGCACTCGCCAGGCTGCAGAAGCCGCTGGTGGAAGCCCTGGGCACCCAGACCGGCACCGCGGCGCCGAGCTTCGAGCAGAGCGAGGAGGACGGGGTCACGGTCAGCTCCCTCCGGGTCTCGCCCACGGTGAATCTCTCCTACGCGGTCTTCGACGGCAAGCTCGTCGTCAGCACCGATCCCGCCGGGGTCGCCCAGGTGCACTCCGGCGAGGGCGGCCTCGCGGGATCGAGTTCCTACGAGGCGGCGCTCGATCAGCTCCCGGACCAGGTCTCGGTGCTGGTCTTCCTCAACCTCGACGAGCTCCTGGGGTTGGCGGAGCAGGCTGGCTTGGCGGAGGACCCCCTGTACGCTTCGCTCAGCGACGACATCTCTCAGATCCGCTCGCTCGGGCTGGCCGTCAACGGCGATGACGATCAACTGAAATCCGAGCTATTCCTGGCCACCGACTGAGGAACCACGTGACCCAGCTTTCAGAGAACGAGTACCTGTTCACCTCCGAGTCCGTCACCGAGGGCCACCCGGACAAGGTCTGCGACCAGATCTCCGACGGCGTCCTCGACGCGGTGATGGCGGATGACCCTGCGGGCCGGGTCGCCTGCGAGTGCCTGGTCAACACCGGCCTCGTGGTGGTCTCCGGCGAGATCACCACCAAGACCTACGTCGACATTCCGTCGATCGCCCGGGAGACGATCCGCGGGATTGGCTACGACGACCCCCACTACGGGTTCGACCACAAGGCCTGCGCGGTGCTCACCGCGATCGACGAGCAGTCCCCCGACATCGCACAGGGCGTCGACGTCGGCCGCGAGCGGCGCGAGGGAGCCTCGGAGGACGAGATGGACTCTGCCGGCGCCGGCGACCAGGGGATGATGTTCGGCTACGCGACCCGGGAGACCAAGGCCCTGATGCCGATGCCGATCCAGGTCGCTCACCAGCTCGCCCGGCAGCTCGCCGACGTCCGCAAGGCGGGAGTGATCCCCTACCTGGGCCCCGACGGCAAGACCCAGGTCACCGTCCGCTACGAGAGCGAGCGCCCGGTCGAGATCTGCAAGGTCCTAATCTCGACCCAGCACCGCGAGGAGGCCGGCGAGCAGATGATCCGCAACGACCTCTGGGAGCACGTGCTCGAGCCGGTGCTGCACACCGAGTACAAGGAGCTCTTTACCGAGAGTGACCTGCTCGAGAACTTCCTCGTCAATCCGACCGGCAAGTTCGTGATCGGTGGCCCGGTCGGCGACGCCGGCCTCACCGGCCGCAAGATCATCGTCGACACCTACGGCGGCGCCGCCCGCCACGGCGGCGGCGCCTTCTCGGGCAAGGATCCATCCAAGGTCGACCGCTCGGCCGCCTATGCGGCCCGGTACGTCGCCAAGAACGTGGTCGCCGCCGGCCTCGCCGACCGCTGCGAGCTCCAGGTTGCCTACGCGATCGGCGTCGCCCACCCGCTCTCGGTGATGGTGCAGAGCTTCGGCACCGGCAAGCTCTCGGACACCGAGATCGCCCGCCTGATCGAGGAGAACTTCGACCTCCGGCCGGCCGCCTTCCGGCGCTACCTCGACCTCCACCGCCCGATCTTCCAGAAGACCGCGGCCTACGGCCACTTCGGCCGTGAGGACCACGACTTCACCTGGGAGCGGACCGACCGCGCGGACGACCTCCGCAAGGCCGCCGGGCTGGAGGCGAAGGCGGAGGCCCCCGCCCAGGCCTAGGTTCTGGGCTCGGCTTCGCCGCCGAGGCCGGTGACGATGTGGGTGGCGCGGTCGACCTGCTCGACCACCTGCTCGGGCTGGGCGACCCCGGCGAAGACGAAGTTCGAGTCGTCCGTCCCCGCGGTGTCGAAGTCGACGTCGCCGATCTGCATGATCCGCTCGTAGACGCCCTGGTTGAAGTTGACGTTCTGGACCCGCTGCAGGCGGGTCTCCTGGACGTTGCGGGCGACGATCCCCCGCTTGATGTTCAGGCGGCGGTCGGTGATCGTGTAGACGGTCGCGACCCGCTTGACGAAGCCGGCGAGCACCGTGACCCCGACGATCGCCGCTCCCACCACGGTCGCCAGCCCGGTGCTGTCGACCAGGCCGACGATTACCGCGATCACGATCGCCGCCAGGATTCCCTTCAGGTAGAAGCCGACGATCGCCCGCCACGAGGGATGGCCCTGGTAGATCACCGTCTCCCCGGACTGCAGGTCCACGGCGCGGAGCCTATCGCGGGCTAGGTCTTCCTCTTGACCTTGACGGCGAGCATCGCCGGAGTCGCATCGACGTTGCCGGCGACGTCCCTGGCGCGCACCGTCAGCAGGTGCCTGCCGATGCGCAGCTTGGTGCGGAAGGGTGAGGAGCATGGTGCGAAGGCGCGCGAGTCGACACTGCACTCGAAGCTCGAGCCAGGGTCGGTCGAGGTCAGAGTGAATCTGGCGCGGGCCCTCTTCTTGCGGGTCCTGAGCTTCTTGCGGCCGGCGATCTGCGTGTCGGGGGAGATGCAGTCGAGCGTCTGGGCGACGAACTCATCCGCGCCGATGTCCCGACGACCGGGGTCGGGGGCGCTGCAGCTGGCCAGTGCCGATAGAGCGCGCACGTCACCATCAATGTCGAGCTCGCCAGGCGGGAGCGCCGCCGGGTCACCGATGTCGAGCAGAGGGGAGCTGGAGAGCAAGTGGAAGTTCCCCGCGACGGAGTCGACGAAGCCCGGCGCCAAGTTGGTCTGGTTTGTTGCGCTGACGGTTCCCGTTCCAGCGAGCACCACGAATGCCGGGTCGTAGTTCGAGTAGTCGGTGCTGACGCTGACCAGGTCACCCTGCGTCGCCTCGCTGTGGATCGGGGTGATCAGACCCGGATCGAACACGGTGTTGCGGATCGTCACCGTGGTCTGGTCGTTGACTCCGGCGGCCGAGTCGTTGTTGCGCGCTAAGACGCCCACCGCGGCGCCGCTCGAGCCGCCGATCGTCACCCCGTCGAGGCTGGCGTTCCTCACCTGCATCGTGCCGTTGATCGAGTTGATCAGGTCGATCCCCAGCCCGATTCCGTTCGGACCCAGGTCGATCACGCTGCTCTCGAGGGTGACGGTGCCGCTGTTCGTCAACCGGACCGCGTTGAAGTCGGCCCGCACCGTGGATCGGCGAAGGGTGAGCTCGTTGGCGGCGGCCGCGGTCTCGAATCTGACCCCAAAATTGCTCGTGAATGAGCTGTCCTCGACCGTCGTCGTCGCCGTGGTTGCAAGCGGCAACCGGGCACCGACCGTGTTGATATCGAAGCTCACCGTCGTATCGGTGATCTGTCCGCCGTTGGAGAGGACCATGCCGAAGCCCGAAGCGAGCAGGGCGGGCGCCGTGATGGTGACCCCTTCGATCGCTGGCGGGTTGCCGATGCTGACCAACCCGCGGTACAGCTGGTTCATGTTCGGCTGATCGGGCGGGGTCGGCATCAACAGGGTGAGGTCCGAAACGGTTGCGACGTTGGATGGGGTCGACAGGCTGAGGAGGGTGTAGGTGGTGAACATCGCCGGTGGCACAGCCGGTCCGGGCGCGGTCACGGTCGTGTGCCCCTGGCCGGCCCCCGTCACGGTGAGATCGCCGGCTCCGGCGCCCGGGGCATAGGTGAAGCCCGCGTCGGTCGCCGCGGTGAAGGTCCCGGGGCCGAGCCGGACGATGTCGTCGGTGACACTCGCCTCCGCAGCGTCGAGCGCGGTTTGTAGTTCGGGCTGGATCGAGGTGCAGTCGCCGCCGCTGGTGCCGACGCAGAACACGTCGGCGTCTGCCACGGACGGAAGGGCCAGCGCTCCTGTCAGTGCAAACCCGACGAGCAGCGAGATACTTCGGATCGAAGCCATCCTGGCTCCGGCAAGGTTACGCCGAACCGGCTACCGCTTCGGCTTGACCTTGACCGGGAAGCTCGCGGGAGTTGCGTCCGCGTTGCCGACCAGGTCGGTGGACCGCACCATCAGGAGGTGCTTGCCGAGGCGCAGCCTCGTACTGAAGGGCGACAGGCAGGGACTGAAGGGCTTCGAGTCGACGCTGCATTCGAATCTCGAACCGGGCTCCGTGGTGCCGAGCGTGAAAGTGACCCGCGCCTTTTTCTTGCGTGTCCTGACCTTGCTCTTGCCAGTGATCGAGGTATCGGGGCTGCTGACGTCCGCGGGGCTTGGCGGGGTGCAGTCCATTAGACCGGGACCCACGAACTCGTCCGCGCCGATGTCACGACGTGCGAGGCTGACGCAGTCGAAGAGGCCATCGAGTGCTCTCGGGTCGCCGTCGATGTCCAGTGCACCGGGAGCGGGTGGCGCCGGGTCGCCGATGTCGATCAACTGCGAGGTGGAAATGAGGTGGTAGTCGCCCGTGGCCGGATTGATGAAACCCGGTGCGAGGTTGGTCCGATTGCTCTCGGTGATCGCGCCCATGCCGTTGGCGCCGTTGGAGCTGATGTTGCCAGCCGGGTTGTAGTTCGAGTAGCTGGTGATGACGTTGGCGGTGTCCATCTGATCGGCGTCACGGCGGATCGGGGTCCCCGGTCCGCTGATCACGGAGTTGGTGAGGTTGGCCGTCAGGGTGTCGGCCTGGGCGGCGTCGATGGCCTGCACCCGTACGCCGGCCGCGCCGGCGTTGGTGCCGACGATCGTCGCGTTGTCCAGATTCAGCGTGGCGGTGGTGGGCCCGGTGGCGCCGTCCGAGTAAACCCCGAACCCAGACGTCGCCCCGAGGTCGATCACGCTGCTCTCGAGGTTGAGCGTTCCGTCCTCGAGATCGATCCCCGCCGAGTTCCCAAGGACGTTGATGGTGCTTCGCTTGACGCCGTTGATCTGCCCCGTGCCTCTGAGCAGGAATCCGGCCCTGGCGGTGATGGTCGAGTCCTCGACCTGAGCGGCGCTGCTGCTGTTCGTGATCACGCCGAACTGGCCGCCGGGAGCCGGCAAGCTGACCGTTGAGTTGTCGATCGTGGTGGAGCCGGTGTCGAGCCAGAAGCCATAGGCGTTGAGCGCCGTGCCTCCGGGGGCGGTCACGGTGACGTGGTCGATTTGGGCCTGGGGAACCTGCACAGTTCTGTGCTGGTTGCTGAACATGAAGCCGGTCGGCAGCGGGATCGAGGCGGTCAGATTGGAGACGCTGGAGCCCGCGGCCGTCGAGTCGAGGTAGAGCACGTTGTTGATGATGCCGCTCACGTTGCCCGGATCCGGAGGGTGCGTGAGGGTGGTCTGCGCTTCGCCGGAGCCGATGATCGAAACGCTTCCGTTTCCGGACTCGTACCGGAATCCGGTGAGCGCGGCCGCTGTGAAGGTCCCCGCTCCAAGGCGAACGGTGTCGCTGCCCACGTTGGCCTCGGCCGAGTTCAGGGCCGTCTGGAGATCCGCCTGCGCCGTCTGACAGGTGCCGTGCACCGCGTTGTCCGGGACGCAGAAGACGGTCGCGCTCGCGGAGGCGGGTGCCGCCCCAGCGGCGAGCAGGGCCGTTGCCGCGGCGGTCAGCGCGATCCGTCGTCGAGTCGTGGTCATCCCTCGGCCCGCATGGACCGCGCTTGCTTCTCCCTGGTCACTCCTCGGTGACTCTAGGTGATCGGGGCGGCGCCACGCCACCCCGATATTGGTCTCCCTTCGATCGTCCGCCGCGTCCGCGCCCCCGCCTAGCCTGGGTAGATGGCGATCGCCAAGGTCGAACCCCTGCTGACCACCCGGAGCGTCTCGGGGCCATTCGACTACCGGCTGCCGGAGTCGATGGCCGAGGTCGAGGTGGGATCGGTGCTGGTGGTGCCCTTCGGACGGCGCCGGGTGAAGGGGGTCGTGGTCGGGATCGCCGAGCGCAGCGAGCTGCCGGCGAAGCGCCTGGCGGAGCCGATCGAGGCGCTCGAGGCGGGGGTGCCGCCGGAGCTGGTGGAGCTGGGACGCTGGGTCGGCGAGGAGTACTGCTCGACCCCGGCGCGCGGCCTGGGGCTGGTGCTGCCGCCGGGGACCGGCAGCGGCGCCGACGCCCGCCGCGTGCGGCCGCTGGTTGAGCTGGAAGTGGAAGTGACCACCGAGGGGGAGGCCGCGCTCACAGGCGGCGAGCGCCTCGGGATTCGCCAGCGGGCGGTCCTCCGGGCGGTGATGGCGGGGCCGCGCCTGGCGCGGGAGCTGGCCGCGATCGCGGGGTCCGATCGAGCCACCCTGCGG
>JBOGZE010000197.1:0-5819 GCA_050697055.1 Solirubrobacterales bacterium | reverse complement strand
CAAGCAGGTGGTGATCACCCACATCTCCGACGAGCTCGGTGACGAGTGGGCGCGCGAGCAAGCCGAGCGCGGCTTCGGCGGCCCGGTCGAGGTGGCCCGCGAGGGAGCCACCTATGACGTGTAGCTACCCTGTTCCGAGATGACGAGCCAGCGCGATCCATTCGCCGATTTCGCCCGGATGCGCCGGGAGATGGATGAGCTCCTCGGTGAGTTCTGGGACCAGGCGGGCTACCGCTCGCAACGCCGCACGGTGGTCTTCGTGCCGCGGGTGGACGTCTACTACTGCGGCGAGGACGCCCCTGAGAAGGCGATCGTCAAGGTCGAGCTGCCCGGGATCGAGCTGGAGGCCGTCAACCTCGAGGTCCGGGGACGAGCCCTGGTGATCAGCGGCGAGCGGCCGGTGCGCGAGACCGAGGGCCGCACCTACCAGCAGGTCGAGCTCCCCTCCGGGCCCTTCCGCCGCGCCGTCGAGCTCTCGGTCGATGTCGAGGCCGACCAGGCTCAGGCCACCTACGAGGATGGGATCCTCCGGGTCGAGCTGCCGGTCCGCCTCCCGCAGCGGGCGCGCCAGGTCCCGATCGAGCGCGCGGAGTGAGCTAACCATGGCCGAGGTCGAGACGCCTCAGCTCGAGGTCGTTGAGATCCCCGACGCCGAGGAGGCTGTTCGCAGCCAGGAGCCGCTTCCCGACGCCCTCCCGGTGCTGCCCCTGCGCGAGACCGTCACCTATCCCGACACCATGACCCCGCTGGCGGTCGGCCAGGAGCGCTCGATCAAGCTCGTCAACGACGTCCTCTCCGGGAACCGGATGCTGGTCATGGTCGGTTCGCGCGACCCCGAGAACGACGCCCCCGGCCCCAACGATCTCTACGACGTCGGGGTCGCCGGCGTAGTCGCCCGGATGATGAAGGTCCCCGATGGCACCCTGCGGATCCTGGTCCAGGGAGGCCAGCGCGTCCGGCTCGTTGACTACGTCTCCGAGCAGCCCTACCTGGTCGCTCGGATCGAGGTGCTCGAGGACGTGCTCGAGTCCTCGCCCGAGCTCGAGGCACTCACCCGCAACGTCCAGAACACCTTCAGCGAAATCATCGAGCAGATTCCCTATCTGCCCGAGGAGCTGCAGCTCGCCGTCACCAACCTCGACGATCCCTCGGCGCTAGGGCACCTGATCGCCGGGGCGCTGCGGATCCCGGGCGAGGAGAAGCAGGAGCTGCTCGAGGAGGTCAACGTCGCCAAGAGGCTACGGCGCCTCTCGGAGATCCTCACCCGGGAGCTGGAGGTGGTGAGGCTGGGCACCAAGATCCAGTCGCAGGTCGAGTCGGAGATCGACAAGGGGCAGCGCGAGTACTTCCTCCGCCAGCAGCTGAAGGCGATCCAGGAGGAGCTGGGGGAGGGCGACGAGCAGCAGGCGGAGATCAGCGAGCTGCGCGAGCGGATCGAGGCGGCGGAGCTTCCCGAGGAGCCGCGCAAGCAGGCCGAACGGGAGCTCGGCCGGCTGGAGAAGCTGCCCCCAGCAGCCGCCGAATATGGAGTGATCCGCACCTACCTCGAGTGGCTGGTCGACCTTCCCTGGGCGAAGGAAACCGAGGACAACCTCGACATCGAGCACGCCCGCAAGGTCCTCGACGAGGACCACTACGACCTGGAGGAGGTGAAGGAGCGGATTCTCGAGTACCTGGCGGTGCGCAAGCTGAATCCGGATTCCCCCGGCCCGATCCTCTGCTTCGTCGGCCCACCTGGGGTCGGCAAGACCAGCCTCGGCCGCTCGATCGCACGGGCGCTGGGGCGGGAGTTCGAGCGGATCTCGCTCGGCGGCGTCCGCGATGAGGCAGAGATCCGCGGTCACCGGCGCACCTACATCGGCGCCCTTCCGGGAACGATCATCCGGGCGCTGCGCGACGCCGACACCCGCAACCCCGTGTTCATGATCGACGAGATCGACAAGATGGGCGCCGACTTCCGCGGCGACCCCTCGAGTGCGATGCTCGAGGTGCTCGATCCGGCCCAGAACTCGAGCTTCCGCGACCACTACCTGGACGTTCCCTTCGACCTCTCGGAGGTGCTGTTCATCGCCACCGCCAACTTCCTCGAGCCGGTGCCGCCGGCGCTCCAGGACCGGATGGAGGTGATCCAGCTCGCCGGTTACACGGCCGACGAGAAGCTCCACATCGCCAAGCGCTACCTGGTCCCCCGGCAGCTGGAGGCGAACGGCCTGAAGCCTTCGCAGATCGAGTTCGCGGATGCGGCTCTGAACGCGATCATCGACGAGTACACCCGCGAGGCCGGGGTGCGCAACCTGGAGCGCCAGATCGGCACCGTCTGCCGCAAGATCGCCAGGCAGGTCGCCGAGGGCAGTGTCGAGGGCAGAGTGAAGATCTCCGCCAAGCGCGCCCGCGAGCTGCTTGGCAAGCGCCGCTTCTTCGCCGAGCAGCGACGCCGGACCAAGGACCCGGGCGTGGCCACCGGCCTCGCCTGGACCCCAGTCGGGGGCGAGGTCCTGTTCGTCGAGGCGAGCGCGATCCCCGGGTCGGGGAAGCTGACGATCACCGGCCAGCTCGGCGACGTCATGCGGGAGTCGGCACAGGCGGCGCTCACCTACGTCCGCGGCCACGCCAACGAACTGGCGCCGGAGCTGCCCGACGACTGGTTCGCCAACCACGACATCCACATCCACGTGCCCGCCGGCGCCGTGCCCAAGGACGGGCCCTCGGCCGGGGTCGCGATGGCCACCGCGCTCGCCTCGCTGGTCACCGGCACGCCGGTGCGCAACGACGTGGCGATGACCGGCGAGATCACCCTCACCGGCCAGCTGCTCCCGATTGGGGGCCTGAAGGAGAAGTCGCTGGCCGCCCAGAGGGCCGGGATCAAGCAGGTGATCGTCCCCGACCGCAACCAGGGCGACGTCGAGGAGATCAATGAGCGCGAGCGCGCCGGGCTCGATTTCGTCTACGTCGACGAGATCGGCGACGCCCTCGCCGCCGCCCTCGAGCAGCGGGCATCGAAGCCGAGCGGGAACTCGAAGCCGGTCAGGAGCAAGGAAAAGGCGACCGCCAAGGCCAAGGGTTAGCTGGAGCGCAGCGGGTATATCCTCCGCTTGCACCCTGGAAACGACTCGAGGAGATCAATGGGGGCACAAAGCAGAAGCCAGAAGGCCGGTCACACGGCCAGGTCGGTGGCCTCCAACCCGTACGTGCGGCGGCTGCTCGAGGACGAAGAGCTCCGCGAGAACATCCGCGTCGCCTTCGAGGCGGCCCGCAATGCCTACGGGCGGATGTCGAACGGCAAGGGCCCGGCGAAGGCGGTGATGGACGACAAGAAGGTCCAGCGCGACCTGCGCACCGCCGCGGAGTCGCTTCGCGACGCCAGCCAGCAGCTTCGTGGCCGGCGCACCCGTCGCCGGTTCGGGCTCGGCAAGGCCCTGCTGATCGCGATTCTCGGCGCCGCCCTGGTCCTGATCCTGAGCGAGGACGTGCGCAACGCGGTGCTCGACAAGCTGTTCGGAGCCGAGGAGGAGTTCGAGTACACCTCGACCACCACCCCGGCGACGGAGAGCGAGAGCGTTCCCACCAGCTGATCCGCGCGAAAATGCCGGCTTGATCGAGGGCGTCCTGCTGGGCGCCCTCGTTGTGCACCCGGCCGGCTGCATTAGCCTGCGCCCGTGGCGAGCGTCCACATCCTGGTGCCGGCACAGCGCTACGTCTTCGCGGTCTCAAACGGTGAGGCCGAGGCCGCTACGGTCGACGACTCCGCGGACGGGTTCCGCCGCTACAAGTCGCTCCAGGAGGGCGGGCGGACGACCGGGATGGTCGCGTTCCCGAACACCCTCCTGGTACGCGGGGAGCGCGACTATCTGGTCGATCCGGGCCTGATCATGCAGGGGGCGCCGGTGATCGGAGCGCTGGCGGAGCTGGGGGTAGCGCCCGAGGAGATCAAGGACGTGATCCTCACCCATCTCCATTTCGACCATGCAGAGGGAATGGCCGCCTGGCCGATGCGACGGACGTTCGTCCACCGGCTGGAGACCGAGGCCCCCTACGCCCAGATCGTCTCCGGGCAGCTCGAGAACGCGCAGCTCGAGGTCCTCGACGGCGAGGAGGGGGAGATCGAGCCCGGCCTGCGCTGGATCCGGACCCCGGGGCACTCCGAAGGGCTGATCACGCTGCTGGTGGACACCGACGAGGGGCTCGTCGCGATCGCCTCCGACTGCGTCGGCCCCCTGCCCGAGTACTTCGAGCGCATGGACCTGCCCGACGACTTCGGGCCAGAGCGCGAGGAGCTGCTCCGCCAGTGGAAGCGGATCCGCGAGCTGGGGCCGCACGTCGTGATTCCCGGGCACAACCCCCCGGTCGTTCTCGACTGAGCACCCCGAGCGACCGCAAGGCCGCTGATCGGTAGGGCGTGGGCGTACGTCTAGCTGCCCACTTGGGCGGCTGCTTGCGGTGAGCTCACGAAATCGCAGCAGTATGCCGAACAGGATGAGGATGAAGACCCTTCTGCAACCTTCGAGGCGAGCTGCCCGCGCAGAGCGGACGGACAAGTCCCGGAGCGAGAGGCTGCGGGCGCCCCGCCGGCGGGCGGCCGTTCGGATGGCGCGCTGGCGGTTCGTCACAGACGCGCTGATGCTGGCGCTCGCGGCCATGGTCGAGACCCTCTCGGCATCGGCAGCCGAGATCGGCGACAACCCGAGCTGGCGGATCGTCTTCGCCGTCCTCGTCCTCGCGCTGCTTGCGCTGCGGGGGCTCTACCGGGCCACCACCAGCCGACACTTCCTCGACGACGCCCGGGCGATCCTCGCCGCCACGGCACTCGCGGCGATCCTGATCACCTTCCTGCGGGTCGCCTTCGCCGACCAGCCAAACGTGGCGGAGGAGGCGATTCGCTCCTGGGTCTTCGCCTTGGTCTACATGATCTCGGGTAGGGCGGTGCTGGTGATGGTCAGCGAGCGAGCCAACCGGCTAGGTCACGGCGGCGCGCCCACCGTGATCCTCGGCGCCGGCAGGGTGGGGCACCTGATCGCCCGCCGCCTGCTCGCCCACCCGGAGCTGGGGCTGCGGCCGGTCGGCTTCGTCGACCCCGAGCCACTCGAGGTCGAGCACCCCAGCGGGCTGCCGGTGCTGGGACCCGACGATCGACTGGAGCAGGTGGTGAGGGAGAACGGCATCGAGCACGCGATCATCAGCTTCTCCAACGCCCCCTATGACGTACAGCTGCAGCTCTCGCGGGCGCTGCAGCGGATGAAGGTGTCGGTGGCGATCGTGCCCAGGCTCTTCGAGGGTATCCCCGACCGCATCGCCCTGGAGCGGGTGGGTGGGCTGCCGCTGGTGACGATCTACCCCTCGAATCCCGAGGACTGGCGGGTCTCGCTCAAGTACGCGCTCGACCGGCTGCTGGCCCTGGTGGCGATCGTCGTCGTCTCCCCGCTGCTCGTTCTGGCGGCGGTCGGCACCGCGCTCACCCTGGGGCGCCCGATCCTCTTCCGCCAGCGCCGGGTCGGCCTGGACGACCGCGAGTTCGAGATGCTCAAGTTCAGAACGATGACCGGCCGTCCGGAGGAGCATGGCGAGGCGGTCGCCGAGTGGGCTGCGCGAGCCGCGGGCGATGCCGCCGTCGCGGGGGAGCGAACCGCCTCCTCCACCGGCGAACGCCGCACTACCCGATTCGGCGCCTTCCTGCGGCGGACCGGCCTCGACGAGCTCCCGCAGCTCTTCAATGTGCTCCGCGGCGAGATGTCCATCGTCGGTCCCCGTCCGGAGCGCTCCTCATATGTCGCCCTGTTCAAGCACAGGGTGCGCCGCTACAGCGACCGCCACCAGGTGAAAGC
>JBOGZE010000196.1:0-4407 GCA_050697055.1 Solirubrobacterales bacterium | reverse complement strand
CCACACGCCGCATCCGCCCGCCCACCGCGCCCACCGCCCGACGGCCGCCGAGCGAGGGCTCACCGGGCGAGACCGCGACCCGTCGGCGCTTTCCCCGCTGGCGCGCGATCATCGCCGCCGCTGCGCTCCTTGCGGCCGCCCTGGTTGCCGTCCTTGTGATCGCGCTCTCTTCAGGCGGGTCCGGATCATCCGGCGGCGGCGCGGCGAAGGCGGGGGGTGGGGCTGCGCAGACGGCGCAGCCGGTGCCGCAGCTCGACGACACGGCCGCCGAGGCGAGGGCGCTGGCCAACTGGCTTCGCGCTCAGGGTCGCTGAGCGAGGCTACTGAGCGGGAGCCGCCGGCTTTGCGGCCTTGGGCGTCGTCGGCGTTGCGGGCGCGGGGGCTGTCGTCGTCGGCGGTGCGGTGACGGTCGGGGTCGTCACCGGCGCCGAGACCTCCGGCTCGCTCTTCTCGCCGCAGCCGATCGCGCCCGCAACGCTCAGCAGTGCCGCGAGCGTGACGATGAGCAGCCGATCCGTCCGGCGGCCGAGATCGATCGGAGGCGCCACGAGCCGGAAGCTACTAGGGCGCCCCGACCCGCAGTTTGCTCGCAGGCGGGGGCGGGTAGGTCCCGTCTAGTCACGGAGGGCACATAGCCGGAGACCAAGGAGGGTCCATGGCGCGCAGAAGCCTTCTCATCACTGCCGTTGCTGCCGTGGCGCTGCTGGTTATTCCGGCGGGCGCCGGCGCGAAGGTGATCAAGGTCGACCCCACCGATTCGATCCAGGGCGCGGTCGACCAGGCACATCCGGGCGACACGATCAAGGTCGCACCGGGCACCTACAGGGAGGCGGGAACCCCTTGTCCGTCTGAACCCGGGCATACCTGCGCGGTGGTCGTCGCCAAGGACGACATCAGCATCGTCGGGCAGTCGGGCAAGCACGGCAAGGGCGTGACGCTCGAAGCCGGTTCCGACCAGGACGAGGGGATCGCGGTCGGCAAGACCGCTGACCCGGCCTGCCTGAACGACTCGAGCCTGCGCGTCCACGGCTCACTGGTGCGGGGGATCACGGTCGAGAGGTTCGAAGACGACGGCGTCTTCCTTTACTGCGTGACCCACTGGCGCGTCACCCACGTCGTGGCGGTGGGCAACTTGGAGTATGGGATTTTCCCCTCGCACTCGTTTAAGGGCCGGCTGGATCACTCGTTCGCCTCCGGCGCCAACGACACCGGCCTCTACATTGGCCAGTCGTTCAATTCGCGGATGGACCACAACGTGGCCACCGACAACGTCAGCGGCTACGAGATCGAGAACAGCGTCGGCGTCAAGGCCGACCACAACCTCTCCCACGGCAACACCGGCGGCATCCTCTCCTTCACGCTGCCGTTCCTGGACGTGAAGGTGAACGAGGACAACGTGATCGCGAAGAACATCGTTCGCGACAACGACCGTCCCAACACATGCATCGACGAAGACGACGCGGTCTGCCAGGTCCCGCCGGGAACGGGGATTCTCCTGGTGGCCGCGGACGCGAATCGGGTCAGGAACAACCTGGTGATGGACAACGATTCCTTCGGAATCGCAGTCACCAACATCTGCCTGGCCCAGCAGCTGCCGCAGGATGTGTGCGATTTCATCTCGCAGGACATTCAGCCGGATTCGGATGACAACCACGTCGTCTCCAACACGGTGCTGGACAACGGCTTGCATCCAGCCCCGCCCCCGTTCCAGCCGATATTCGCGAAGGATCTCGTCTGGGATATGACGGGAGTCGGGAACTGCTGGTCGAACAACGTGTTCAAACCTCGTTCCCGCCGACCCTTCCGAACTGCTAGCCGGCGGAGCCGTTCACGACTCCGGGGGGTCACCGGGAAGCGGCGGCCCCTCGGTTCTGGCTTCTTCTAGCTTGCGGCCGGAACCGCCCATGGTGCATCCAGATCTCGATCCGCCGCGGCTCCCCGCTTCGCCGCCCGAGGGTGGTGATGTCGATCGTCCGATCGTTCTCCAGCGCCCGTTCGATCGCCTCGTCCATGCGACCGATGCTAGCCACAGCGTTCTGTCGGCAAACGGGCAAGTAGGCTGCCGCTATGGAGGTCCCCAGCTGGCCCACCGGGCATGTGAGCTTCGACGGCAAGATCTTCGAATTCGGGGCCGGCGAGCTGCAGCGCGTACCGATCGAGAACCTGACCAAGATCGAAGTGAAGCCCCCCAAGCTCGGGCGCTTCAACCTCAGGTTCGAGTACGACGCAGGGCTGGACCACAACAAGACGGGCGCCTGGATCGAGGAACAGCACGAGGCTGAGTTGAACGAGCTGGTTGCGGCCGTGCAAGGGGCGATCGTCGGCCGGTCCGCCTAGCTCGGTGGCCAGCCCTCCCACGCTCGGGCTGTTCGCCCTGAACCAGGGGGCGGTTGCGCGCGAGGCCCTGGAGCGGATTGGGCCGCTGGTCGAGGAGCTGGGCTACGACTCGCTCTGGGTGGGCGAGCACGTCGTCGTCCCGGACCCCCGGGTGAAGCCCTCGCCGATGGAGCCGGAGGATCCGATCCTCGACGGTCTCGTGTCGCTGGCCTTTCTCGCCGCCCACACCGAGCGGATCGGGCTGGCGACGGGGATCGTGATCCTGCCCCAGCGCAACCCTCTGATCCTGGCGAAGCAGCTCGCCAGCGTCGACGTCCTCTCGGACGGGCGGCTCGTCTTCGGCCTCGGCGTCGGTTACCTGGAGCCGGAGATGTCCGCGATCGGGGTGGAGATGGAGCGGCGCGGGACGCGGGCGGACGAGTACCTGGCGGCGATGCGGGCCCTCTGGGAGCAGGAGAAGCCTTCCTTCGAGGGAGACTTCGTCAGCTTCTCCGGCGTCAACGCCCATCCACGGCCGATCCAGCGACCGCTGCCGGTGATCGTCGGCGGCCGGACGCCCGCGGCGCACCGGCGGGCGGTCCGTCACGCCGACGGCTGGTACGGCTACTGGCTCGATCTCGACCGGACCGCCGAGCAGCTCGACGGCATCCGGGCGGCCCTGGGCGCGGCCGGCCGGGACGAGTCTGACTTCGAGATCACCGTCACCCCCCGGGGCCGGATCGACGCCGGCGCGGTCGCCGCCTATGACAGCCTCGGCGTCGACCGCCTGGTGCTGATCCCTCCGTTCGCCTCCCCACTCGAGGAGATCGAGGAGTTCGTGCGCGAGCACGCCCCGGGGCGAATCGGCGCAAGGTCCCTGGCTTAGCAGGCGCTCGTTCATCGGCTCGTCGTCTTTCCGTAAGGGTTTCGCAGCCTTTTCTTCCTAGCTTGGCCGCGCTTTGGCCAACCCAGGAATGGAGGTTCAGCGATGACAACGACGAGACGCGTGGTGCTCGGCGCCGCTCTGGCGCTTGCCGCACTGGCGGCGGCAGCCGGGCCCGCCGCGGCGGCGGGCAAGAGCAATCTCTACACCTCAACCAACGGCGCCTCGGGGAACCAGGTGCTCGCCTTCGATCGCGCCGGCGATGGTTCCCTGAACCCGGCCGGTACGTTCGCCACCGGCGGCAACGGCACCGGCGGGGGCCTCGGCAACCAGGGGGCGCTGGCGCTTACCCGCGCCGGTCGCTTCCTCTACGTGGTCAACGCGGGAAGCGACAGCATCTCGACGTTCGCCGTGCACCGTGGCCGGCTCCACCTGCAGGAGACGACCTCCTCGGGCGGCGACCAGCCGGTCAGCCTGGCGGTCCGCCGGGGACTGCTCTACGCGCTGAACGCGGGTAGCGGCACGATCTCCGGGCTCCGGGTCACCCACAATGGCGCGCTGACGCCGCTCTCCGGCTCGACCGAGCCGATCAGCGGGTCAGATCCTGCGCAGGTCGAGTTCTCCAATGCCGGGGACGTCCTGGTGGTCACCAACAAGGCAACCAATACGATCGACACGTTCACGGTCGATGCCGATGGGCGACCCGGCCCGGCCCAGCCGCAGCCATCCGAGGGCGATACGCCCTTCGGGTTCGAGTTCGACAGGCGCGGGCACCTGATCGTCTCCGAGGCCTTCGGAGGCGCACCGGGCGCCAGCACTGTGTCGTCGTACTCGCTCTCGAGCGGTGGGCTGTTGAGCACGATCAGTGCCTCCGTCCCCGACCATGAGGCGGCGGCGTGCTGGATCGCAATCACCAAGAACGGCCGCTTCGCCTATACGACGAACACGGGAAGCGGCTCGATCTCCAGCTACACGATCGCCGGTGATGGGTCGCTCGGCCTGCTGGAGCAGGTGGCAGCCGCCACCGGTGCCGGCAGCGGACCGACCGACCTCGCCCAGTCGGCCAGCAGCAGGGTGCTGCTCGCCCTGCTGCCAGGGACCGGTTCGGTGGCCTCCTACCGGGTCGGCGGAGACGGCGGGCTGACGCCGGTCGATCAGGTCGGCGGAGTCCCGGCGAGCGCCACTGGGCTCGCCGCACGCTAGGAGAG
>JBOGZE010000195.1:0-2870 GCA_050697055.1 Solirubrobacterales bacterium | reverse complement strand
GTCTCGATCCGCTCGGTCCTCCAGGCCGAGAGGCTCGAGTAGAAGCTGCTGGCGCGCGCCTGATCGCCGGTGTGGAGCTCGAGGTGAACCAGTGGGCTTGGGCGTTGCGAGGTCACCTCACCTTTAGACCGCCCCGCCAGACGAAATCCATCGCCGGAGCGATGGATTCCGGCCGGCTCAGCGGTCTAGTCTCGGTAGAGGATGGATCCAGCCTCCACTACCCCGGGGAAGAAGCGGCGAGGGCTGCTCGAGGCCGCTCGCGGCGGCGATGAGGACGCCTTCCGGAGGCTGGTCGAGCCTCACCGCCGGGAGCTCAACGCCCACTGCTATCGGATGCTGGGCTCGATCCACGACGCCGAGGACGCTCTCCAAGAGACTCTTCTCCGCGCCTGGCGTGGGTTGGCCGGGTTCGAGGGCAGGAGCTCGCTTCGCGCTTGGCTCTATCGGATCGCCACCAACACCTGCCTCAACCTGATCGAGCGCAGGCCGAAGCGGGTGCTACCGGTCGACTACGGCCCGGCAGCCGACCCCCACGACGATCAGGGCGAGCCGCTGGTCGAGTCGATCTGGGTGGAGCCGTTCCCCAGTGAGGGGATCGGGAGCGAGGATCCCTTGGCCTCGCCGGAGGCGCGCTACGAGGTGCGCGAAAGCGTCGAGCTCGCCTTCGTCGCAGCGCTCCAGCATCTGCCGGCGCGCCAGAGGGCCGTGCTCATCCTCCGGGATGTCCTCGGCTTCTCCGCCGGCGAGGTCGCCGAGGCGCTCGAGACCACGCCCGAAGCGGTCTACAGCGCCCTCCAGCGCGCCCACAAGGCGGTCGAGGAGCGCCTCCCGGACCAGAGCCAGCAGGAGACGCTGCGCTCGCTCGGCGACGAGGGCCTCCGCGAGATCGTCGACCACTACGTCGACGCCTGGGAACGCAACGACGTGGAGGCGGTCGCCGCGATGCTGGCCGACGACGCCACGCTGGCGATGCCGCCGATCCCGACCTGGTTCCGGGGCCGGGAGGCCGTCGCGGCCTTCCTCGCCCGCCGGCCCCTCGCGGGCGATCAGAGTTGGCGCATCCTCCCCACTCGCGCGAACGGACAGCTTGCCTTCGGTCATTACCTGCTCGATGAGGAGGTCGGAGCTCACATCGCGCACCACGTCGTCGTCCTCACCCTCGAGGGCTCGCGGGTGGGCGAGATGATCGCGTTCCTGCTCCCGGACGTCCTCCGGCACTTCGGGCTCCCGGACGAGATCCGGCAGTAGCCCCGGTCAGCGATGGATTCCGGGGAGCCCCGGGGTCTCTACTCACAACAGATGCCGCCGACCACCGAAGGGAGACCGATGTCGGAGCAAGCAGCCCAATCGAGCCGAACGACAACCTGGGTCCTGGTGCTGACCGGGCTCGGCGCCTTGATGGCCGCCCTCGACACGCTGGTCGTCTCGACCGCGCTGAGCACTATCCGGCTCGATCTCGGGGCGTCGATCGAGGAGCTCGAGTGGACAGTCAACGCCTACAACCTGAGCCTCGCGGTTTCCCTGATCACCGCTGCGGCGCTCGGCGATCGCTACGGCCGCCGCCGCCTCTACGCCGGCGGCCTCGTACTGTTCACCGCGGCATCGGCGGCCTGCGCCCTCTCCCCCGACGTCGCCTGGCTGATCGCGGCCCGCGCTGTCCAGGGAATCGGCGCGGCCCTGATCCTGACGCTCTCCCTCGCGCTGCTGAGCGCGGCCTTCCCCCCCGAGCGGCGAGGGGCGGCGATCGGGATCTTCAGCGCGATCACTGGGCTGTCGGTCGCCAGCGGCCCGTTGGTCGGTGGGGCAGTCGTCGACGGGATCGCCTGGGAGTGGATCTTCTGGCTCAACGTCCCGCTCGGGCTTGCAGCCGTGCCGCTCGTCCTCACCCGGATCAAGGAGAGCTTCGGCGGCGACACCGCCCTCGACATCCCCGGCCTTGCGCTCATCACCGGCGGCGCCTTCGGGATCGTCTGGGGCCTGGTACGAGGAAACCAGGCCGGATGGGGAAGCTTCGAGGTGGTCGGATCGCTCGTCGCCGGGGCGCTACTGGTGGCGGCGTTCGTCGCCTGGGAGCTGCGGGCACGGGAGCCGATGCTGCCGATGCGGTTCTTCCGCTCTCGCGCGTTTTCAGGGGCCAATGCCGCGATCTTCTTCACCTTCGCCTCCCTGTTCACCGGCGTCTTCTTCTTCGCCCAGCTGCTCCAGACGGTGATCGGCTACGGCCCCTTCGACGCCGGGCTGAGGCTACTCCCCTGGACCGCCACCTTCATGACCGTCGCGCCGATCGCCGGGACCCTCGCCGACCGGTTCGGCGAGCGCCCGTTCATGGTCGGCGGGCTCCTCTTGCAGGCAGTCGGGATGGCCTGGGTCGGGCTGCTCGCCGAGCCGGGGCTCACCTATGGCCAGCTGGTCGTGCCGTTCATCGTCGCCGGCATCGGTGTCTCGTTGGCGATTCCCTCCGCGCAGAAATCCGCCGTGGGATCGGTTGAGGAGTCGGCGATCGGAAAGGCCGCGGGCACAAACACGATGATGCGGGAGCTCGGCGGAGTGTTCGGAATCGCCGTGGCGGTCGCCGTCTTCGCCGGGGCCGGCAGCTATGTCTCCGCGGACGCGTTCACCGACGGGTTCGCGCCCGCGATCGGGGTCGCGGCGGCGCTGTCGCTGGCCGGGGCGCTCGCCGGCCTTGCGCTCCCGGGACGGGGCACCCCATCCGAGGCCCGACCCCCACGCGCTGTCCCGGCGTTCGAGGCCGAGGGCGAGTCCTAGACCTCGACCACCACCGGCAGCACCAGCGGCCGGCGGCGGAGCTTCTCGTAGACGAACTCGGCGATGTCGTCGTGGAGGTCCTCCTGGATCAGGGCGACCTCGCG
>JBOGZE010000194.1:0-7796 GCA_050697055.1 Solirubrobacterales bacterium | reverse complement strand
GCCTCCGACTCCTCGGCGAGCTCCGCCTGGGTCTCGGCGATCACCTGCTCGGCGGCGGGGCCCAGCTCCCGCAGTACCGGCAGGACCTCGTTGCGGATCCGGTTGCGGGCGTAGAGAGGATCGGCGTTCGTCGGATCGTCGCGGAAGGGGAGCTCCTCCTCGGTGGCAAGCGCCCGCACCAGCTCGCGGTCGAGAGCGAGCAGGGGGCGGACGATGACGCCGCGACGCGGGCGAAGGCCGAGCAGCGCGCGTCGCCCGGGCGAGGTCGCCAGGCGGTAGAGAACGGTCTCGGCAAGGTCGGTCCGGGTGTGGCCGGTGGCCACCCAGTCGAGCCCCCGTTGCCGGCGCAGGGCCTCGGCCGCCGCGTAGCGCGCCTCGCGCGCCGCCGCCTGGGCGTTTCCCTCACCGAGCCGCGGCCGCTCGACCAGCAGCTCCAGGCCGAGCCGATCGCAGAGCTCGCGACAGGCCGCCTCGTCCTGGTCGGAGTCTGGGCGGAGCTCGTAGTTGAGATGGAGGGCGAGAACCGCATCGGGTCCAAGGACCCGGGCCAGACCCGCAGCCAGGGCGGCCGAATCCGCACCACCTGAGCAGAGCGCCACCCCCGAGCTGCCCTCCGCCACCAAGCCGCTCGATCTGACCGCTTCGGCGAGTGACTCGAGCGCCGTGCCAGCCATATTGCGCAAGGGTAGACGGCTGCGTTAGGGAGGGAGCTACCGACTAATCAGCACGAAGGCCGCTTGTTTTTCACGCAAGGAGCCTGAAGATGCCGGGCAAGGGGGCCCAGCAGCTCGATCGCGTCCCGCGGGACCGTTATTTTCCCGCGCTTCATACGACCTTGCTTAACCGCCGGCTCGCTCAGGTGAGTCGGCGGCCGGGGGACCCCAGTCCCGGGGGCGAATTGCCGGTTACCGGCATAACGCGACTCTCTTCCGCGTGAGCCCGACAGCTAACCCCGGAAGCGCATACGAGAGAGAGGTCATTGCATGTCGCCGACGAAGCAGCCGGGCATCGAGCGTTTGCTCAAGACCACCATCGTTGGGACCGTGCTGGCGAGTGCCCTGCTTCTGGCTGGCCCCAGCTCGGCGGCGTTCGCCTGTCCGTATGCCGGTCTGGATCCCGCGAGCCTGACCAGCGAGCAGGCGGAGCTCTCCGTCACCTGCCTGGTCAACAAGAAGCGCCACAACCGCAGGGTTCCACGGCTCACCTGGGACGCGCGCCTGCAGGTCGCCGCCGAGAACCACTCGACCGCGATGGATTCCGAGGACTTCTTCTCCCACACCGGCGACGGCACCCCGATCGACCGGGTGAGGGCGAGCGGCTACCTGGCTGGCGCCTTCTCGTGGACGGTTGGCGAGGACCTGCACTGGGGCACCGGCGGGCAAGGCACGCCGAAGGCGACGGTCAATCGCTGGATGGCGAGTCCCTCGCATCGCGCGACGATGCTCTCACGCGGCTTCCGGAACATCGGCGTGGGGGTGACCATGGGGTCCCCGCTCGGCGGCAACCGCGTCAACGCCGCGATCTACACCGCCGACTTCGGCCGCCGCCACTAAAGGCTTCCATCTCCCCCAGCGTTGCTCTACCCAGTTCTGGGGTGGAGCAGCGTACGCGCTGCCTAGGCGATCCAACATAGGTCCAGAACGGGCGGCGGGGAAAACGGACGCGGTGTCGAAGAAACGGGTCGCGGCCCCTGATCGTGCCCCGAGTTCGCCCCCTGATCGCAGCTGCACTTCTCGTCACCGGCTCTGCCCTGGTCTCCGCCGGCCCCGCCGCCGCCTCGAATTGCGCGGGCGCCGACGCGGAGGCGGAGGCGCTGAGCCAGACTCACTTGGAGTCGACCATCACCTGCCTGATCAACGAAGAAAGGGCGAAGGCAGGTTTGCGCACCGTCCGCTCCAGCGGCAGCCTCCGGCAGGCCGCCCTCGGCCACTCTCAAGACATGGTCCAGAACGGCTACTTCGAGCACACCTCGCCCAGCGGCCAGACCTTCACCGATCGGATCACCAAAAGCGGCTACATGCGCGGCGCCCGGCGCTGGCTGGTCGGCGAGAACCTCGTCTGGGGCAGCGGCTCGCAGAGCACCCCCCGGGCGATGGTCGATGGCTGGATGGGGAGCCCACCCCACCGGGCCAACCTGCTGCGCGGGCGCTTCCGCGAGGTCGGAGTGGCGGCGGTTCGGGGCACCCCCGTGAACGCCTCCGACGACGGCGGCGTCACCGTCTCGAGCGAGTACGGCTTCCGCACCGGCAAGCGGTTCCGCGCCCTGCACCGCCGCCGCTAGCGGCCACCGGCGTCTGCGACTGATGGCGAAGCCGTCTTCACCCCGTCGCTGGGCTGGCGATATATAGGGAGATCGGCTCCGGGAACCCCTTGAGGACCACCTCTCCAATCGGGTCGAAGCTGAGGTGCTCTGAGTCCGAGATCGCCTCCAGCACCGGCTCGGTGACCAGGACCTCGCCGCCCAGCGCCCGGTTGACGATTCGATGGGCGAGGTTGACGTCGCCGCCGAAGTAGTCGCCGTCGCGGAAGACCGCGGCCCCGTAGTGGAGGCCCACCCGGGGCTGCGGACGCTCCTGGAAGAAATAGAGGAAGCCGACCGCCCACTCGGTCAGGGTGGCGGGCTCGGGCGAGACGATCATCACTTCGTCTCCGATCGTCTTCACGATCGTCGCCTCCGCCGGCAGGGTCGCCTCGACCGTGTCGGTGAAGCGCTCGATCAGATCGAGCGCCTCCTCGTCTCCCTCCTCCTCCGTGTAGCGGGTGAAGCCGGTGAGGTCGACGAAGCAGAAGGCCATCGATACCCGCGCCAGCCCGCGACCGCCTGCGGCGACGTCGGACTCCATATGGCCGACCACGTCCTGCTCGATGTAGAAGCGCAGGTAGCGGTTGTGCATGTACTCCATCAGCGGCGCGGTGACCGGAAGCAGATCGGCGGCCAGTCCGCCCATCTCCTCGGCGATCTCGAGCGGTGGGACCTCTTCCTGGATCAGCGGTTCGTGCACGTAGAGGTGAAAGAGGCGCACCTCGGCATCCGCCACCTTGCGGATCGACTGGGCGTAGACGCGAACCAGCTGCAGAAAGGCGACCAGGGGAAATCCGGAGGCGAGCACGTCGGCGCAGTGCTGCATCGCCCTCATGTCCTCCTGGTTGAGTCGGCCCTCCATCCCGATCGGGGTCCCCAGCAGGGTCATCAGCCGTTCGATCAGCTCCGGTTCGAGGCCGGTGCGCTTGGCTACCTCGTCGCGGCTGTAGTGGCCCTCGGGCACCTGCAAGAGCTCCTCCGCGTACCCGAAGGCGAGTCGCCCGCCGCGAGCCGCCTCCTTGATCGCCTCGAGCGAGTAGCCGCGGTCGCGCATTCGAGCCACCACCCGCGCCTGGGCCGCGGAGGCCCGGGTCCAGCGCTCGTCCTCAACCGGGACGACCCTCTCGGCGGCCCAGCGCTTCAGGGTCGAGACCGAGACGCCGGAGATCCGGCTCGCCTCGGAGAGCGAGATCCGCTCCCCCTGCTCCGGGCTCATCGCGCCCACCCCCGAGCGATCGCGGCCCGGACATGAAGCGACGGGGTCGCGCAACCCCGTCGCCTGCGGGCTGACGGCCCGCCTCGTTGGCCAACGACGCTCTCACGTCTCGCAGGCCCGAGGCCCGGGTCCCAGTCGCCGGGGGACCGAGGGCGGGCGGGCCCACTTGCGGCCCAAGCCTCTGTCGAAGGGATTGAGATTACGCCCACCCGCGTGGTCAAGTCAAACCCCACGCCGCCTCGCTCAGTCCAGGGCTAGATGCGGGTACTTCTCCGCGACGATCTCCTGGTAGCGCGAGAAGAGCGGCTTGACGGCGGGGAAGAACGCGAGGGCGGCGCCGACGTCCTCGATCTTCGTCCTCAGCCGGCCGCGGGCGATCGCGATCGCCGGGTTCTCGCGCCCCTGCAGCAGCCGGTTGGCGAACTCGGAGTCCATGCTCAGCCGCAGCTTCGGATGCGCCCCGGCGCGCCGGAAGTCCCAGTCGAAAAAGTGCTTGCCCGACTCGGCCGGCGAGAGGTTGAGCACCAGCTTCAGGTCGGTGAACTCGAACTGCATCGGCGCCGCGCAGGAGCGCAGTCGGGGTCCGTCGTCGGGGTCGGCGTCGACGGCACGAAGAGCGGCGTCGAGGATCTCTCGCAGCTCCTTCGCGGAGCGAAAGCCGCTCGTCTTGCGCGCTGGCATCGTCTCGCAGTGTATGTCCGCTATGCCCCCCGCTCGACACCGGTCTCCTGGACCTTCGCCCGCCGCGGGCCAATAAGCCTGAAGCTCCGGTTGAGGTCAATCCCAGACTAGCCCCGGGGTTTCATCGGTGTGCGCAGCAGGCGGCGGAGCTCAGCCATCTCGTGGCTGAGGGCGTCGAGCTTGTCCTCGACCGACTCGAGCCGCTCGGAGAGCGCTCGAACCCGCCGGGCGAGGCGGTCGACGTCGGCGGCGGTCGGCACGCCCACGTTGCGCATCGCCTGGGCGCCGGCCTGCGAGGCGCGCTCACGGGCGCCCAGGGCCAGCTGCAGCGCCTGGTTGAGCCAGGGATTGTCGAGCAGGAACTCGGTCAGGTCGCCGAGCGTGTCCTCGCTCCGCGACGAAATCCGACCCTTCAAGCCCTCGGCGTCTTGGTCCTCGCTGGTCACGGTTCAGTCAAGGTATCGCGGGCGGCCGCGGGCAGCCGCGCGGACATCCCAGGGTGCGCACGGTTCCCCGTTGCAAAGGGGAATGCGGTTCAGTAGCGTGCCCCGTGCCTGAGGGCGGGAGGTCTGTGTCGAGGAGGGCCGACCTGTCAGGTCCCTTGAGAGTGGGCTAGCCAAATGACAAAGAAGCTCCTTTTCATCATCGCCCTTGGCAGCACGCTTGCCGTGATTGCCGCGGGCAGCGCCACCTCGGTCACGGTCGGAGAAGTCCAGGTAGACGTCCCCACGGACGGCGCCCTTCCTCAGTGTTCCAACCTCAACGACGACGACGGCGACGGCCTGGTCGACCTCGGCGACCCCGGCTGCTCGGACCCGCTCGACACCTCCGAGTACAACGCCCCGACGGGCGGCGACAGCGGCGGCACCTCAGGCGGCGGCACCGGCGGCTCCTCGGGCGGCAGCGGCGGTTCCTCCGGCGGCGGCAGCAGCACTCAGGGCACGACCGGCACCACCACCCCGGCCAGAGGCACGAAGAAGCCCGGCGCCGCGCCGGGCGGCGGCCTCTTCGGCAAGAAGGCCCCCAAGCAGGGCAAGGCAAAGAGCGTGATCAAGGCCCAGCGCGAGAAGCTCGAGGAGCCCCCGCTCCGCAACCCCGACGGCTCGCCCACCAACGCCAACCCGGGTCTCACCATCGCCCAGTTCGGCGCCGCGCCGATCGGCGTCCCCAACTTCCTGATCGACTCGTTCGAGATCCCGCCCTTCCTGCTGCCGATCTACCAGGCCTGCGGCACCGAGTACTCGATCCCCTGGCAGGTGCTCGCCTCGATCAACCGGATCGAGACCGCCTTCGGCACCAACCTCAACGTCTCCTCGGCCGGGGCGATGGGCTGGATGCAGTTCATTCCCTCCAGCTGGCAGGCCTACGGGACCGACGCAAACGAGGATGGCCGCAAGGATCCCTACAACCCGGTTGACGCGATCTGCGCCGCGGCTCGTTACCTGAAGGCGGCCGGCGGCGACCAGGATCTCCGCAGGGCGATCTTCGCCTACAACCACGCCGACTGGTACGTCGACGAGGTCCTCCTGTACGCCAACCAGTACTCAAAGCTCCCCGACGATCTGATCGGCTCGCTCACCGGGCTCACCGAGGGCGCCCACTTCCCGGTCGCCGCCGATTCGCGGTACGCCGACGACATCTCCGAGCGCGCGGCCCTGAAGCGCTCGGTGACCAACCGGACCGCCGCCGGGAACGCCGCCGACGTGGTCTCGGACAGCCCCACCCGCCGCGGCATAAACATCTACTCGAGCCTTAACGCTCCGGTGGTCGCCGTGAACGACGGGGTGATCACCGCACTCGGCGAGAACCCGAAGCTCGGCAAGTTCATCGTCCTCACGGACGCCTACGGCAACCGCTACACCTACGCCGGCCTGGGCGGGATCGCCGACTCCCATCCGGTCCCCAAGGAGCACGCGCTCACCGCCGCCGACTTCAAGCTCGAGAGCCCCAAGGGCACCGACCAGCCGGCCCAGGCCCCGAGCGAGCCCGCCACCGCCGGCGCCAACGATCAGAGCCCGAGGCTCAGCGCCAAAAATGGAGACGGGAAGGCCGCCGCCGCCCCCGCCAACACCGAGGAGATTCGCGACCGGCTCTTCGCCCTCCCGGAGCGGCCCGCCAACGTCAACCAGGCCTCGGTCAGCGGCCAGCTCGACAGCCTCCTGGGCGAGCGGGTGCCGGCCTATGAGACCTTCAAGAGCTACGTAAACGGCGTCTTCCGCTTCGATCCGAAGACGATGGAGCTGCGCCCGCTCAAGGTCGGCTCCAAGGTCACCGGCGGCACCGTCCTCGGGCGGATCGGCGACTCCGCGCAGACGGGCACCAACGGCGCCCCCCACCTCAACTTCGCGATCCGGCCCGCCGGCCGCGGCGCTCCGAAGATCGACCCGAAGCCGATCCTCGACGGCTGGAAGCTCCTGGAGACGACGGCGATCTACCGCGCCGCCGGCCAGGACCCGTTCGGCACCGACGCCTCGATCGGCCAGGTGTTGCTGATGTCGAAGGACGTGCTCGCCCAGCGGGTGCTCGCCGACCCCCGGGTGCAGATCTACTCCTGCGGGCGGACCGACATCGAGTCCGGCCAGATCGATCGCCGGGTCCTCGCCCTGATGGAGTATCTGGCGGAACGCGGCTATCGCCTCACGATCACCTCGCTCAAGTGCGGGCACAGCTTCTACACCGCGTCGGGCAACGTCTCCGCCCACTCCTCGGGCAACGCCGTCGACATCGCCGCGGTCAACGGGATCCCGATAATCGGCAACCAGGGACCGGGGTCGGTTACCGAGGCGGTGATCCGCGACCTGCTGAAGCTGCAGGGCTCGATGCTGCCGGCGCAGATCATCTCGTTGATGGAGCTGGGGCCACCCACATTCGCGCTGGGCGACCACGATGACCACATCCACGTCGGCTACACGCCGCCGTTCGGGGCCGGCCAGCCCTTCGACCAGCTCGCCCGGGTCCTGAAGCCCGAACAGTGGGAGCGGCTGATCGCCCGCCTCGGCGAGATCGACAACCCGGAGGTGCGCGCGAAGCCCTCCGACGCCTCGCTCCCGGCCGATGACCGCGCCAGCGGCGCCCACGAGGGCGAGTAACGCTCAGACCGTTCACCCAGCTCGAGCTCGCCGGCCTGATCGGCCTCCCCGAGGGGCGCTACCTGGCGCGCGAGGGCGAGGGCGAGAGGGTGCTGATCGTCGAGGCGATCGGCGCACCCAGGCGCTCCCCCCGGCGCCGCCGAAAGCCACGCGAGGTCGAACCCGGGGAGCCCGACGAGGTCCCAGTGACTCGGGTCATGGTCACCGGCGCCGAGGAGCTGGCCGACCCCGAGCAGGCTTCCGCCTGGCTCGAGTCGGTTGCGGGCGACGCTCGCCGGAGGGCCGCCGAGGTGCGCTCGGCGACCCTCCTGGTCAACCGCGCCCTCCATGCGCTCCGTGCCGGAGCCGCCGATCCCCTGGTCGCCGACGTCGCCGCGACCCGGGCGCTGGCGATCAGGATCGGATACGGCAGCGGCGAGGAGCTCGCCGAGGGCCGCTGGACCGCCGCCCGGGAGCTGCCGCCCCCGAAGCCGGGGCGCTACGAGGAGGTCGAGCCGCAGAGCCGGGT
>JBOGZE010000193.1:0-2505 GCA_050697055.1 Solirubrobacterales bacterium | reverse complement strand
GTTCCGCGGAACCGCCTCTCCATCCCCGGCAGACGCACGTCGATGCGCTGGTTTCGATGGCCGCGAGCTCCGTCTCCGTATCCAAAGAGCCAGCAGGCCCCGACGAACGCTCAACTTCAGCCAAACGCAGGGCAAGCGATTCCTACCAAGTGGTCGTCCACGTGGATGCGTCAACCCTCTCCCGCGACGCCCTTGGCCAGGTCCGGATCGCTGATGGTCCGGCGCTGGCGCCAGAGACCGCCCGCCGGCTTGCCTGCGACTCCTCCCTCGTCCCGCTCATCGACCTTGACGGGGAAGCCCTCAGCGTCGGCCGGAAGACGCGGGCGGTGCCACCGGCGCTGCGTAGAGCCGTGCAGGCACGCGACGGCGGCTGCCGCTTTCCGGGCTGCGAGCGCCGGCGCTTCCTCGACGCCCACCACATCGTCCACTGGGCGCACGGCGGCGAGACCAGCAATGAGAACCTGATCATGCTCTGCCGCCATCACCACCGCCTCGTTCATGAGGGCGGGGTTCGGTTGACGGGCGATGCCAGAGAGCTGGTTCGGTTCCGATTGCGCGATGGGACAGCCTTGACGAGCGTGCCACTGTCACCGACCGGAAGCGCCTTCGCTCTGCGGCGACTGAACGCCGACTCCAAGATCCCGATCGACGGGGACACCTGTCTCAGCGGAACCGGCGAGCGGATGGACCTTGGCTACACCGTCAGTGTCGTCGCGGATCGCCTGCCTCAGTCCAACTAGCCTTGGCCGCGTGCAAGCTGAACCCCGCGTACCGGTGGCGATCACGATCGCGACATCCGATTCCGGCGGTGGCGCCGGGATCCAGGCCGACCTGAAGGCGTTCGCGCGCTGCGGAGTCCACGGCACCTCGGCGATCGTGGCCCTCACCGCCCAGAACACCCATGAGGTGATTTCCGTGGAGACGATCCCGCGGCAGATGATCCTCGACCAGGTCCGGGCGGTTGCCTCAGACCTCGGCGTGGACGCGGTCAAGATCGGGATGCTCTTCGACCGGCCGACGATCGAGGCGGTTGCCGAGGCACTCGGCGAGGTGGGGGAGGCTCCGATCGTGGTCGACCCGGTGATGGTTGCCGAGAGTGGAGCGGTGCTTCTCGAGCCGGCGGCGAAGCAGGCTCTGATCGAGCTGATCCTGTCGCGGGCGACCGTCACCACTCCGAACCTGAGCGAGGCCCGCGAGCTCAGCGGGCTCGGCGACTCGGCATCACCCGAGGAACTCGCGCGCGCAGTGAGGGAGCTCGGGCCGCGGGCAGCGGTCGTCACGGGTGGCCACAGCTCCGATGGCGCGGACACCTTCTTCGACGGCGAGACCCTGGAGTCGATCGAAGGTCCCCGGCATCCCGACGGCGCCTCCCACGGCTCGGGTTGCACCCACTCCTCGGCGCTCGCCGCGCATCTCGCGCACGGCTTCGATCCTCTCGCCGCGGCGCGGGGGGCGCGCGCGATCGCCGCCGAAGCGGTCGGAAACGGGTTGCGTGAACTCGGCGGCGGATCGGGTCCGGTCGACGCCGTCGGGGTCCGCGCCCGGGCACAGGAACTGGACAAGCGGCGCGAGCAGCAATAATCAATCCATGAAGCTGGTTCGGATGTCACCCGGGCACGGCGACGTTCTCCTCGCCGAGGGCGACCCGGAGGTCGCCGAGGACGAGGAGCGCCTGATCGAGGAGTTCCGCCGCCAGCTGGATCTGGGAATGTGGGCGGCGGTTCCCCACGAGGGCACCGGCGGGCGCCGCGAGGCGACGATGGTCCGCAAGTTCTCGGAGGTCCCCGACGGGGCCGACCGGGTGATCTTCTTCCCACCGGCTGCCGGCGGCTGATGAGAGCCACGTTCCTGATCGTGCCGGCGCTGGCGGCGTTTGCCGCTCTGCTGCCGTTGCTCTCGCGGCGGCGAGTGGGTCGCCATCATCCCGTTGTCCGGAACCGGGACGGCAGGCGCAACGCCGAGGCCGAGCGCCGCGCCCGCGAGCTTCTGCGCGACACGGCTGGCGAGGAGGCCTACGCGATGTACTCGCAGCTCGGCTTCGTCGCCACCGAGCCCGGCACCGAGGATGACTACGGCAACCCCCGATACGGCTACCTCATCTACCCCCATCGGCCGATCGTCGCCTACGACGCCGACAGCGGCGAGCTTCTCAGCGAGTACTGCGTCCGCTTTCCAGACGGCAGCGACCCCGAGGCCGGGGAGTGGCTTCCGGACGCCGACGACGTCCTCGCCAAGTGGATGGCGCTGCATGGCGATGAGCGCCGCCTGATCGGCGAGGCGAACATGCACCTGCCCGGGCGCCAGCTCGATCCCGGGATGGTCCGCCGCGATCTCCAGGTGGCTCGGGCATGGACGGCACGCAGGGCCGGCGAGACGATGGCGGCCACGTGAGCGCGTCCAAGGGCCCGGCAACCACGAACGGCGCCGCGATGAGGTCACGCAGCAGCGCCGTCTTCGACGGGCCCGACCGCGCCTTCGCCCGCGCCTACATGAAGGGGATTGGCT
>JBOGZE010000192.1:0-12419 GCA_050697055.1 Solirubrobacterales bacterium | reverse complement strand
AGCCCCTTCTGCGTCCGGATGAACCCCGCCAGCACCTCGCGGGCGCGATCCTGGACCCGGCGGCGAGCCGCCTGGATCTTGGCGTCGCCGCCGCTGTCGCGAAAGATCATCTTCCAGGCGTAACCGTAACCGTGCTCCTCGACGTACGGCGGCCACCTGGGTGTCGGCGAGGGCCCAGATCCCGGTGGCGATCAGGGATCCGGCGGAGGCAACGCGACCAGCGCCGACCACGAGGGCCGCAGCGCCGCCCACTACTACCTGGTCGAGCGCACCCGGACCTGATCGAGGAATCGGCCACAGAGCTCGCGGCCGAATTGGTTCCAGCCGGCGATCTTCTCCCGGGTCTCGGCGCGCAGGACCTCGGGATCGAGTCCGATCCGGACCGCGTCCTCGTCGTCGCGCCACTCGTCGATCCACTTCTCAGCGTCCGCGGCGGTGACCTCGGCGTGGAACTGGATTCCCCAGGCACGGTCGCCGATCCGGTAGGCCTGTGAGCAGACGGAGCTGCGCGCCAGGATGATTGACCCAGCAGGGGGCACCGCCTCGTAGCTGTGCCACTGGAAGGCCTGAAACTCGCTCAGGGGCGGATCACCGAGGAGCGGATCGCCCCGGGCCTCTTGCGTAATCGAGACCTCGTGCCAGCCGATCTCCGGCTGGCTCGATCGCCTCACCTCCCCGCCCGCCGCCTCCGCCAGGAGCTGGGTGCCGAGGCAGGCGCCCAGTAGCGGCATCCCGCGGCCGAGCAGCTCAGCCAACAGCTCGTTCTCGCGGCGCAGCCACTGGTGCTTCTCCTCCTCGTGGGTGTTCATCGCCCCGCCGAAGGTCATCACCGCGTCGTAGCCGGCCGGATCGGCGGGCGGCTCGGGCTGCTCGCCGATCAGCCACTCGTCCAGCTCCACCTGGCGCTCGCGCGTCTCCTCGGCGAAGACGCCGGGGCCCGCCTCGCGCTGGTGGGTGATCGCCAGGATTCGCACCGCGCGGATTGTGGCCCGTCCCGGGCGTGATCGCGGGCGTGATCATCTTGATCGGGGCGTGATCATCTTGATCGCGAGCGCGACCATCTTGATCGCGAGCGTGATCGGCGTGGACTAGCCTCGCCATATGCACGCGTCCGCGCCAGATCCCGAGGGCCGGCGGGCCGTCGAGACCGGGGACGCCCCGGAGCCGATCGGCCCCTACTCGCAGGCGCTGGTCGCGGGAGGCGTCCTTTACTGCAGCGGCCAGGTCCCGCTCGACCCCGAGACGGGAGAGCTGGTCGAGGGCGGGATCGCCGAGCAAGCGCGCCGCTGCCTGCAGAGCCTCGCGGCTGTCTGCCAGGCGGCGGGGGCCCGGCTCGAGGATTCGGCCCGGATGACCATCTACCTCACCGCGATGGAGGACTTTCCGGCGGTCAATGAGGTCTATTCCGAGTTCTTCTCCGAGCCCTTCCCGGTTCGGAGCACCGTCGGCGTCGCCGCGCTCCCCAAAGGGGCGATGGTGGAGATGGACGCGACCGTGCCCCTCGGCGAAAGGCAGTCTTGAGCGAGGAGGTCTCGCTCGAGTCGATCCGCGCCGCGCGGCCGGTGGTCGCCGAGCAGGCGCGGCCGACACCGCTGATCGAGTCCCGCTTCCTCTCCCGGACCACGGGCGGCACGATCGCGCTCAAGGCCGAGAACCTGCAGCGAACCGGCTCCTTCAAGCTCCGCGGAGCGCTGAACAAGATCGCCTCGCTGGAGCCCACCCCGAGCGGGGTGGTCACCGCCAGCGCCGGCAACCACGGCCAGTCGCTCGCCTACGCGGCGCGGGCCAACGGGATCTCGGCGACGGTCTTCATGCCCGAGCGCGCCTCGCTAGGCAAGATCGCCGCGACCAAGGAGTCGGGCGCCGAGGTGGTTCTGGAGGGCGATTCGCTCACCCCCTGCGTCGAAGCGGCGACCGCTCGCGCCGAGGCCGAGGGCCTCGCCTTCGTCCACCCCTACGACGATCCGGCCGTGATCGCCGGCCAGGGGACCCTGGGGCTGGAGCTGGTCGAGGAGGCTCCCGACCTCGCTCGGGTCGTGGTGCCTCTCGGTGGTGGCGGTCTGGCGGCAGGGGTCGCCACCGCGGTCAAGGGCAGCCTCGACGGCGTCGAGATGATCGGGGTGCAGGCCGAGATGAGGGACGCGACCACGCTCGCCGACGGGATCGCAGTCAAGCGGCCGGGCAAGTTGACCGGGCCGCTGCTCGAGCGCCTGGTCGACGAGATCGTCGCAGTCGGCGAGCATGAGATCGCCGAGGCGATCGTGATGCTCCTGGAGCGGACCAAGCTGGTGGTCGAGGGAGCAGGGGCGGTCGGCGTCGCGGCACTGCGCGGCGGCGCGATCGAGCCCGCCGCCATGGGGACCACGGCGGTGATCCTCTCGGGTGGCAACATCGACACGGGGATCCTCGCGGACGTCGCCCGCCGTCACGAGACCGCGACCGGACGGCGGCTGCGCCTGTTCACGACGATCCCCGACGAGCCCGGCTCGCTTGCTGCCCTGCTCACCTGCCTCGGGGAGGGCGGCGCCAACCTGATCGACGTCGCCCACGTCCGCGAGGGCGTCGGGCTCGAGGTCGGGGACACCGGGGTGGAGCTGGTGATGGAGACCAGGGGCGACGAGCACGCCCGGCGCCTGCTCGCCCTGGTCGAGGAGCGCGGCTATTCCGCCCGGGTGCTGAGCTGACCCGGCACGCCCAGACGGCGATCCAGCGACCGGTCCCCCGGCCCCCGCCAGAGCAGATGTAGATCGAAGACGGGAGCCCGGACGGGATCCGGGCTCCCGCCAACAATCAGCTCAGACTCCCGCGGCCCTCTCGTCCTCGCCGAAGACGATGATCCCGTGGACCACGTAGATGCAGAGGAAGAAGATCCCCAGCGACCACCACGGGTTGCCTTGGCCGATCGACAGCAGGGCGCCGATCGCGCCGAGGCTGCCCCCGACGATCCCGATCACCCGGCCGTAGGTGTTGCCGGCCAGCAGCGAGAACCCACCGGTGAGCTGGATCACCCCGAGGATGATCAAGACCCAACCGAGGGTGTTGAGGTTGTCGAGTACGAACCTGGTGTCGTTGACGAAGTAGTTGGCATCGTCCAGGGCACCGATGCCGTAGATGATGTTGAGCGTTCCCACGATCAACAGCAGGATTGCCGCGAATACCACGCGACCCGCACCTCTCATCAGTTCTCCTCTCTTTTGAGGGCGCAATGCCCCATCGCCGGGACTATAGATCGGGCTCCGGCGGCGCCGATCCCCGGATCGCCGCGCTCAGCGCGCGCTGAGCGCGGCGCCGAGCTGGGCGAGCTGGACCTCGATCCCGGAGCAGACCTGCTCACAGAGCTCGTGCACCGCCGGGTCCGAGATCCGGTACAGCGACCGGGTCTTCTCCTTTCGCCGGCTGACGAAGCCCTCGGCCTGAAGGGCGGCCAGGTGCTTTGAGACGTTCTGCTGGGAGGCGTCGAGCGCCTCGGTCAGCTCCGAGACCGAGGCCTCGTCGCGGTCTCGAAGCGCGTCGAGGATCCGCAGCCGGGTGGGGTCCGACAGGGCCTGGAAGCGGCTGGCGATCAACTCCGCTGCCTCTGGTGTAAGCGGTCTGATCATCTCCGTGCTAGTGTACTGCTCTACAACTGTTTAGTTGTTAAGCGCTCAAGTACCGACTCGAATCATAGGAGAGGAGCCCGATGGCCACGACCACAGACTTCCGCACTCGACTCCCCGGCGGCTCCACCGATGGGTCCGCCGAGGGGCAGGCCGATACTCGCTGGCCGCTCGAGCGGGTCCTCTTCCTGCTCGCCGGGACGGTCACCGGAATCAGCGCGATTCTCAGCGCCGTCGTCTCCCCCTGGTTCCTGCTGCTGACCGGGTTCGTCGCGCTCAATCAGCTGGCCTTCGTCGCCTTCGGCAACTGCCCGAGCTCCTGGCTGCTGCGCCGTTACGCCAGCCTTCGAGGTGCGGGCGAGCGATGACCGAGCCCGGGCCGATCGGCCGCCTCGGCCGCCTCGCGGCGAACAACCCGGCCCGGGTGTTCATCGCCTGGGCGGTGATTGCCGTCGGCCTCGGAGTGCTCGCGCCCCGGGTCGAGACCGCCCTCTCGGGGGCCGGCTGGCAGGCGAACGGCTCCGAGTCCGTCCTCGCACGCGAGCAGATCGATCGCAACTTCGCCGGCGCCGGCGGATATGCGCTCCAGGTGGCGGTCCATTCCCCGGACCTCCCGGCAAGCGCGCCGGAGTTCCGCCGGACGATCAGCGGCGCCGAGCGGGTGCTTCGGGCCGACTCCGCGGTCGGCCAGGTCGTCCCGCCGCAGCCGGGCCGGACGATCTCGGCGGACGCTCACACCGCCCTGATCCGAGCGGGAGCCGCCACCGACCCGAACGCGATGGTCGACGCCGCCGATCGCCTCAAGGGCGAGCTTTCCGCGGCCGCCTCCCCCGGGGTCTCGGTCGACCTGACCGGCGCCGCCGGCATGTGGTCCGACTTCAACGAGGCGAACAAGGAGGCGATGCTCAAGTCCGAGGTGATCTCCTGGCCGGTGACGATGGCGATCCTGGTGATCGCCTTCGGCTCCCTGGTCGCCGCCGGGCTGCCCCTGATGCTGACAATCATCGGACTGGTCGCCTCCGCCGGCGTCCTCTTCCTGGGAACGCTCGTATCCCCGATCTCGATCTGGTCGATGAACTTCGCGCTCATGTTCGCACTGGCGCTGGGGATCGACTATGCGCTCTTCATCGTCATGCGCTTCCGCGGCGCCCACTTCGGACAGAAGCTGAACCCGATCGACGCGGTGACAACGACCATGGACACGGCCGGGAAGGCGGTCATCTTCTCGGGGCTGACGGTGCTGATCTCCCTCTCGGCGGTGATGCTCGTGCCGAGCGCCGCCTTCCGCTCGGTGGCGCTGGGAATCATGGTCTCGGTCCTCTTCGTGATGGCCGCGACCCTGACCCTGCTGCCCGCGGTGCTGGCGAAGCTCGGGCCCAAGGTGGACCGGCTGGCGCTTCCCTGGGTGCACAGCGGCGAGCACCGCTCCCCTCGCTTCGCCCGCTGGGCCGAGCTCCTCTGGCGGCGCCCCTACCTCTTCGGGGGCCTGGCGCTGGTCGCGCTGCTCGCGCTCGCCCTCCCGATCCTCGGGCTGCGGACCGGGATGCCCTCGATCAAGGTCGTGCCCGAGGACGATCCCTCGCGTCAGGGCTACCAGCAGATCCAGACCGCCTTCGGGCCCGGCGCCCCGGGTGCGCTTCAAGTAGTCGCCCCCGCGGAGGCCGGCGAGCGGGTGCTGACGATCCTGCGAGGCGATCCCGGCATCGCCCAGGTGACGCCACCGCAGGCCGGGGCCGATGGCCAGCTGCTGGTCGAGGCCGTCCCGAGGAGCGATCCCTCCAATCCCGCGCTCGGCTCGACCGTCGATCGCCTCCGGGGCAAGCTCCCGCCCACCGCCCTGATCGGCGGCCCGGCCGCCGAGAACCACGACCTCGAGGCGGCCCTGGCGGCGAAGACCCCGCTGGTGATCGGGGTCGTGCTCGCTCTCGGGTTCCTGCTCCTGCTGTTCGCCTTCCAGGCGCCGGTGGCCGCGGCGATCGGCGTCGTCACCAACCTGCTCGCGACCGGCGCGGCCTTCGGGATCGCCAAGCTGATCTTCCAGGACGGTCACCTCGCCGGGCTGCTCGGCTTCTCCTCACAGGGCTTCCTCGACGCCTGGGGACCGGTCTTCTTCTTCGCGATGATCTTCGCGATCTCGATGGACTACACGGTCTTCCTCCTCTCCTCCGCCCGGGAGCACTGGGACGCCGAGGGTGACGCCCGCAAGGCGATGGTCGGCGGCCTCGCCCATTCCGGCCGGGTGATCCTCGCCGCCGGCGCGGTGATGGTCGCGGTCTTCTTCACCTTCGCCCTCTCCGGGCCACTGCCGCCGAAGGAGATGGGCGTGATCCTCGGGATCGCCGTCCTCCTCGACGCCTTCCTGGTGCGGCTGCTGCTGGTTCCGGTACTGCTGCGGCTCGCCGGCCCGGCGGCCTGGTACCTGCCGCACTGGCTCGACCGCCTGCTGCCATCGGTGCGCTTCGGTCACGGGGCGCCGCCTGCCGCCGACCGCCGGCCCGCGGACTCGGCGGCGACCGCCGAGCCCGCCGCTGTGGAAAGCTAGGTCGAGCCATGGCTGAGTCGGCGAAACCAAAGGTGCTGGTGCTCGGCGGCGGCTTCGGCGGCCTGGAGACCGCCTTCTACCTCCGCAAGATGGTGGGCGAGGCCGCCTCGATCACCGTGGCGTCCGACCTCGACCACTTCTACTTCAAGCCCAACTCGATCTACGTCCCGTTCGGGCTCGACCCGCAGAAGCTGCGAGTGCCGCTCGCGCCCGCGATGAGGCGCCGGGGAATCGAGCTGGTCCAGGCGAGGGCGCGGGAGATAGACCCCGACGCCCGCCGGGTGGAGACGGATGCAGGGACCCTCGACTACGACTACCTGGTGGTCGCGACCGGCGCCGGCATGCGCGCCGAGGAGATCCCGGGGCTCCCGGAGTACGCCCAGGGCACCTGGACCGCGGAGGACATGCTGGCGCTGCGGCGGTCCTTCTCCCAGGTGCGCGAGGTCGCCCGGGCTGGAGAGCGCCGCCGGGTGCTCTTCCTGGTGCCGCCGAACAACAAGTGCGCCGGGCCCCTGTACGAGATCGTCCTGATGCTGGACACCTGGCTCGACAAGCACGGGGCGGGCGATCAGACCGAGATCACCTGGACGACCTATGAGCCGACCTTCATCCACGCCTTCGGGCCCCGCCTCCACGACGTCGTCGCCGAGGAGTTCGACCGCCGCGGGATCGAGGGGCACACCGGCTACGCGGTCGAGGAGGTGACCCCGACCGAGGTGCGCTACGCCAACGGGGAGAGCCTGGGCTACGACCTGCTCGTCTCCTTCCCGCCCTATGTCGCGGCGACCGACTTCTCCGGCCTGCCCAGCGACGATCGCGGCTTCCTACAGACGGAGCTCGGCAGTCGCCAGGTGACGGGCCACCCCGAGATCTACGCGGTCGGCGACTCCGGCGACTTCCCCGTCAAGCAGGCCTTCCTCGCTTTCCTCCAGGGCGACGCCGCGGCCGAGCACATCGTCTCCCGCGTCCTCGAGCGGCAACCCAAAGAGCTCTTCGACCCGGTCAGCATGTGCGTGATGGAGCAGTACGACAAGGCGACCTTCGCCAAGGTGCCGCTTCGCCTCACCGGCGATCCCTCGGACCCAATCGAGGTTCGCCCCGGCGCCGAGGGCGACTACGAGGTCGGCAGCTCGAAGATCTGGCGGATGGGCAAGAAGATGCTCGGCCTATCGGTGCCCTGGCGCTTCCGGCGCGGCCAGCCCTTCCACGGAGGGGCGTTCTGGGGCGGCATGGACCTCGGCCTGAAGGCAATGGCGGGGCTGTTCGCGAAGTCGGGCGGGCGCTAGCGGCGAATGCTGTTCCGCCAGATCTTGCACGAGGATCTCGGCTGCGCCTCCTATCTGATCGGCGACACCTCTGCCGGGATCGGCGCCGTGATCGACCCCCAGTGGGACATCGAGCCCTACCTTCGGCTCAGCCGGCTGCATGGGGTCCAACTCGAGCATGTGCTCGAGACCCACAACCACGCCGATCACGTCTCCGGTCACGGCCGGCTCGCTAATGCCACCGGCGCCGTGATCCACATCCACCGTCTCGCCGAGGCGGAGTACCCGCATGAGCCTTTCGAGCACGGCTGGAGGCTCGTACTCGGAGAAGTCGAGATCGAGGCGCTTCATACCCCCGGTCACCGGCCGGAGCACACGTCCCTGCTGCTGCGCGACTCGGGGCGCGGCGGCGACCCATGGGCGGTGCTGACCGGTGACTCGCTCTTCGTCGGCGACGTTGCAAGGCCGGACCTCGCGATCGAGCCCCGGGAGGGCGCCGCCGGGATCTACCGCTCGCTTCACGAGCGGCTGCTCAGCCTTCCCGACGACGTCGAGGTCTGGCCGGGACATCTTGGTGGCTCAATGTGCGGGAGCTCGGGGATCGACCACAAGTCATCATCGACGATCGGCTTCGAGCGCGCCCACAATCGCGCCCTGCGGTTCGAGACCGCGGAGCAATTCATCGACGACGCGGTCGCAACCCTCGCCGAGCGCCCGCCGAACGTCGATCGGATCGTCGCCCTCAACAAAGGACCCCTCGTCGAGGAGCTCGGCACCCCCATCCCCCTGAGCCCGCGCGCGATTGAGATCTCGATCGCGGAGGGTGCGGAGCTGATCGATGCCAGGACCAACGAGCAGTTCGACGAGGCTCACATCCCCGGCGCGATCAGCGCCTCTGCCTACGACACCGGCTTCGCCACGAAGGTGGCCCAGGTGGTGAGGCCCGGTGCCGACCTGCTCGTCGTCGCTGCCTCCGATGCCCACGAGCTGGCGGCAGCGGAGCTGCTGGGTTCGGTCGGCCTTCGGGTCAGGGGCCTTCTGGCTGGCGGGATGACGGCGTGGCGCTCGGAGGGACGGCCGGTGAGGCGAATCGAGCTGATCGACGCGGAGGGGCTCGCCGAGCGGCTGGGCGACGGTGCCGGACCGCTGGTTGTCGACGTCCGCGACGATGACGAGTTCGCCGAGGCCCACATCCCCGGCTCCCTCCACCTGCCCTATGCGGAGCTTCCCGACCGGCTCGACGAGCTGCCCTCCGACCGCCCGATCGCCGCGATCTGCAGCGGAGGGAAGCGCAGCGGCCTCGCCGCCTCGATCCTCCAGCGGGAGGGCTTCGAGCCCGTGATCCATGTCGGCCACGGCGGGGTCGGCACCTGGCAGCGCGAGGGCCGCCCGGTCGAGACCGGCAGGGCGCGCGACCTCTGAGCCTCCGCGCGTGTAGCCCCTGCGGGTAGCGCGCCCGGCCCTATGCGCGCGGTTAGTACCCGGTGGGGTGGCGGGCGACGTAGCTGGAGGCGTCGGAGCGCATGATCGTGCTCCAGCGCGGCCCGCTGCCGCCGCCGGGGCCGCCGGTGTCCCAGCGCAGCCCGGCGATCATCGCCCAGGCGTGCCCGCTGTGGGCGAAGACGGTGATCCAGCTGCCGCCGCCGGGCGAGCCCCAGGTCATCAACCCGGAGGAGTCCAGGGGGCTGGAGAGGAAGCCGCCGCCGTGGAGCGCGTAGCTCACCGCGCCCGAGCAGTCATAGCCGCTGGCGGTGAACGAGCCGTGACCGCCTCCCCATACGTAGGGCATCTCGTTGATCTGGTTGGCCGCCTCGATCGCCCCGCGGACCGCGAGCGGCGCGTTCGCGGGCGGGATCGCCTCGCCGTCGACCAAGGCCGCGCGACCGGCCGGCGCCGGGATGTCGGAGAGGTCGCCCATGATCTGCTGTTCCTTCTTCAGCAGTGCGTCGAGGGCGCCCTGGCGGGCGTTGCGAGCGGCGGCCAGTTGCGCGTGCTGCTGCTCGACCTGGGCGCGGGTGCTCGCCAGCTCCGCTTCCTTCGCGGCGACCTCGTCGCGAGCGGTCTTGATCCGCTCGCGGGTGGCGGTCAGCTGCTCGACCAGGGCCGTGATCTCGTCGCGGAGCCCGCGGACGCGCGCGACGACCTCCTCGTCGTAACTCTGGATCCGGTCGAGGTACTCCTTCCGGGTGAGCAGGTCCGACCAGTCGGAGGACTCGAGGAGGACGGCGACGACATCCGGGTCGTTCGACTTGTACATGTCGACCAGGAGGTCCTCGAGCGCCGAGTAGGCGGCCTGCAGATGCGCGCGGACCGCCGCCAGGTGCTGCTTCTCCTCGTTGAGCTCGGCGGTCGCGGTGTCGAGCTCCGCCTGCTTCGCGGCGAGCTCCGCCCTCACCGCCGACTCCTGCTGGCGGAGCACCGACTCCCGGCCGATCAGCTGATCGACCTCGGCGTTCATCGCATCGATCTGCGACTCGAGCGGCCCCTTGGTCTCCTCGATCCGGTCGAGCTCGCCGAGCTTCTGCTCGATCTTGTCGGCCGGCCCCTGGCCGGCGGCGCCCTGGCCGACCAGCGAGGCGAGCACGAGACTGATCAGCACCATCAGGGCAACCACGGCCGCCCGCCCCTTGGCGGTGCCCGCGGGTCTGCGCGATCTTTGGGTAGCAGGAGTCGCCATGCGCGCTGCCCGGCGTCGCACGGCAGCCGGCCGGGACAGTGGGCGGCAGGCTAGTGGTTTCGCCCACGAATGTCAGCAGTTGCTAACACGCGTGCAAGATCCGTTGCGGGAAAGCACCGAGGAAAATGGCTCCTCAACTGGCATTCTGAGGGTATGACCGAGCAGTTCTGCGACGTCGGGCGCGGAATCACCCTCTGTTACGAGACCTATGGCGACCCCTCCGACCCCCCGGTGGTCCTGGTGATGGGCCTCGCCACGCAGATGATCGCCTGGCACGAGGAGTTCTGCGAGCAGCTCGCCGACCGCGGCTTCCACGTCGTCCGCTTCGACAACCGCGACATCGGCCGTTCCACCCACCTCGGATTCCGCCCCCCGACCCTCAGCCAGATCGTCCGGCGCCGGGTCGGCCCCGACCAGTACTCGCTCTCCGACATGGCCGAGGACACGGCCGGGCTGATCCGGGAGCTCGAGATCGACCCCGCCCATGTGGCCGGCGCCTCGATGGGCGGGATGATCGGCCAGGTCCTCGCCGCCGAGCATCCTGAGGCGGTGCGCTCGCTGACCTCGATCATGTCGACGACCGGCAGCCGCTGGCACGGCCAGCCCGCGCTCTCCGTCTACAAGTACCTGCTGCGCCCGCCACCGCGCGATCGGGAGGGGTACATCGAGCGCGCCGCCGAGGTCTTCGGCCTGGTCGGCTCGACCGGTTTCCCGCGCGACGAGTCCTACATCCGGGAGCGCGCCGCCCGCAGCTACGACCGCGGCTACGACGTCCGCGCCGGCGGCCGCCAGCTGGGTGCGATCGTCGCCTCCGCCGACCGCACCGACCAGCTCCGGACGATCAGGGCGCCGACCCTGGTGATCCACGGCACCGTCGACAAGATGATCAGGCCCTCGGGCGGGCGAGCCACCGCCAAGGCGATCCCCGGGGCCCGGCTGGTAGAGATCGAGGGGATGGGCCACGACCTCCCCCGCGGGGTCTGGCCGCACATCCTTGACGCGCTCAGCGAGCACGCCCGGGCCGCCGACGGTGCGCGGGCCCGCGCCGCGGTCTAACCCTCAACTTCAGCCTCAGATATCGGCGCGGAGGATGGAGGCGTGAAGCTCGCCTTCGCCGCTCGCGATCCACATCGAGGAGCTCTCGCGGAGCAGCACCGCCTCCCCCGCCCCCGCCGGCTCTCGGTGCTCGAGCTCGGCGTCGATCGCCGCCGGCTCCGGCCCGGCCGCCAGCTCCTCCTCCAGCGGGACCCAGTAGTGCGAGTTGTTGACGTGACCGGCGGGATCGATCTCGCTCGCCCGAAAATGCCACGGCTCCCGGGCCGCGTCGGGCGGTGGATCGGGATGCCGGAGCCTGACGTTGGCGTCGCGGCCGGCGGCGCTGGGCTCGTAGAGCTCGAGGAAGTCGGGCGTGAAGCGCATCGGCCGGCGGCGCTCGACGTCGAAGCACACCCACAGCCCCACCGCCTCGACCCGCGCCCGCTCGCCCCGGATCGAAGTGCGCCGCTCGGCGGAGAAGCGGCCGATTCCGCTGCAGAAGGTGCGCAGGAGAAGCTCCTCGCCGAAGCGCGGAAAGGCCTCGACCCGGATCCGGGTTCGGCGCACGATCCAGGCTCCCCTGCCCTCGAAGCCGGCTGCGATCAGGTCGAGGTAGGCGACGTCCTGCAGCCAGCGGGCGATCGCGTCCAGCCGGCAGCGGCCCTCGCCGCTGGCGTCGGCGATCCCCGGCCGCATTCGGCGCTCGAAGACGCGCCCCGAGCCGGGCTCGGGCACCAGCTCGGTGAGCTCGATCGCCTCGGTCAGCCCGATTGCCTGAGCTCCTCGAGGGCGGCCGAGAGGCGGTCGAGCATCGACCAGAGGTCGGGCATCTGGTCGCGGTCGGCGACGATCCCGAAGTCCATGTGGCCGCAGTAGCTCATCACGGTGATGTTGAGGCCCATGCCGTCGGTGATGACCGACACCGGGTAGTTCGCCTCGAGCCGGGCGCCAGCGAGGTAGAGCGGGAACTGCGGCCCGGGGACGTTCGAGATGACGAGGTTCCAGGTGGGCCGCGCGGCTCCGCTCGACAGGGCGAAGGTCACGCGCGCCGCCCGCGAGAACACCGCCGGCGGGATGAAGTGGTTCACGTCCTGGAGCAGCTCCGCCGGCAGCGCGCGGTGCCTCTCCTTCATCGAGAGCAGCGCCTCGTGCGTCTGCCGCAGGCGCTCCACGGGGTCCTCCACGTTCGTGAACAGCGGGGCGCTCATCAGCATGATCCGGTTGCCGTAGGTGCCGGCCTGCTCCGAGGTGCGGACCGAGACCGGGATCTGTGCCACGAGCGGCTCGCCCGGCAGCTCACCGTG
>JBOGZE010000191.1:0-3040 GCA_050697055.1 Solirubrobacterales bacterium | reverse complement strand
GTCACCGCCCCCGCCTATCCCCGGGCGAGCGCCCTGATGCGGGCCGGCGAGGTCGGCTCGCTGGAGGAGGTGAAGGTGCCGGTGACGCTCGCCTGGGCCGAGTTCGACGAGGTCGTCCGCTCCCGCCCGCTCAAGGACGGGGTGCTGCCGAAGCGGGTGCGCCAGGTCGAGCTGCCCGACTGCGGCCACGTCCCGACATGGGACGACCCGAACCTGGTGGCCCGGGTCGTCTTGGAGGGCACGGGCGGGAGCTAGCTACAGCGCGGAGTAACGAGCTGCATCGGGGCGACGGTTAGGCTGCGGAGGGAATGCCACCTGACCCCGGAGGAGAGGGATGAGCGAACGCAGCGGGTACAAGGCCGGCGAGTTCTGCTGGGTCGACCTGGCGACGACCGACGTCGACGCCGCCACCAGGTTCTACGGCGACCTGCTCGGGGTCGAGGCCGAGGCGGCCCCGGGCGATCCGCAGGAGACCGGTGGCTACGGCTTCCTCACCAAGGACGGCAAGATGATCGCCGGCTACGGCCCGATCCAGCAGGAGGGCCAGCCACCTGCCTGGTCCAGCTACATCAGGGTCAACGACGCCGACGAGACGGCCGCGAAGGTCAAGGATGCCGGCGGGCAGGTGCTCTTCGGGCCGGTCGAGCTGCCCGGGGACTCAGGGCGGATGGCGGTGTGCGTGGACTCGGGCAGCGCCGTCTTCGGCGTGATCCAGGAGAGGCGCCACGCGGGGGCCGAGCTCGTCAACGAGATCGGCACCTGGACCTGGAACAACCTCCTCACCCGCGACGCCGATCGGGCCGAGGAGTTCTACGGAAAGCTGTTCGGGTGGTCGCGCACGCACAACGACGAGGCCCCGGACTACGTCTGGATGTGGCAAATGGACGGTCAACGCTGGCCGGAGGGTCTCGGCGGCCTGATGGCGATGGGGAGCGAGATGCCGGCCGACGCCCCGCCCCACTGGCAGGTCTACTTCGCCGTCGGTGACCTCGACCGGGCGATCGAGCAGACGAAGGAGGGTGGCGGCCGGCACCTCTTCGGTCCGCTGGAGATCCCGGTCGGCCGGACGGCGGTCCTCTTCGACCCGCAAGGCGCGCTCTTCGCGCTGATCGAGCCGGACTATCCGGAGCCGCGCTAAGCCGCCTGGTTCGCGCAGTCGGCGCAAAGCCCGCTGACCACGACCTCGGCCCGATCGGGCGCGAACCCGGCGCGCCGGGCCGACCTGTGCGCCTGGTCGAGGTCGAGTGGAGCCTCGATGTCCTCGACCCGGCCGCAGCGCCGGCAGACCATATGGTTGTGCTCGTCGGGACGGGTGTCCCAGAGCCGGGTGCCGCCGCCGTCGTTCACCCGGCGGACGATCCCGAGCTCCTCGAACAGCTCCAGGGTCGAGTAGACGGTGGGGAGGGAGACGCCGGGGAGGTGCCCACTCGCCTCGGCGAGCAGCTGCTCGGCGCTCAGATGCCGGTTGCGCTCGCGCAGCAGCCGGTGCATGACCAGGCGCTGTGAGGTCGCGCGCAGGCCGCGCTCCCGCAGCCGCTCGGTCAACTCCTCGTCGATGTGGGTCGGGTGAGGCATACCTAATACGGAATCATAGCTGTTAGGCAAACCTTACTTTAAGTCTCTTGTATTATGTATTCGATGAGCGAGCTGGTGGCACGGATATCCGCAGGGATGACCGCGGGAGACGAGGAGCGGTTCATGCTGCAGCGGGTGCAGCCGGCGTTGATCGGATTGATCGACGGCACCGTCTCCACCCTGGCGCCGATCTTCGCCACCGCCTTCATCGCCGGCTCGCACGCCGCCCTACTGGTGGGCCTGGCGGCGGCGCTCGGCGCGGCGATCAGCATGGGTCTCTCCGAGGCGCTCTCCGACGACGGCTCCGTCACCGGCCGGGGCAGCTCGCTCTCGCGGGGGCTGATCACCGGCGGCGCCACCTTCTTCGGCGGCAGCTTCCACGCGCTGCCCTTCCTGATCAGCGATCTCGGCACCGCGCTGACCGTCGCCTACATCACCGTCGCCTCCGAGCTGGTGGCGATCGCCTGGATCCGCAAGCGCTTCCTCGCGGTCTCCCTCTCCTCCTCGCTGATCCAGGTGACGATCGGCGGCGTGATCGTCGCGATCACCGGCGCCCTCATCGGCCAGGCGTAGGCCGCATCAGGCGGCCGCGCTACCTGCAGGGCTCGCCACCGCACGGCGCGACCGGCGCCAGGAATAAACGGGTCGCTCCTGCGGAGCGCCCTCGCATCACCAGCGGCTGGTGACCACCTTCTTGCGGGTATAGAAGTCGACCGCGTCCGTGCCGTTCGCGTGGAGGTCGGCGTCACAGGAGTCCTTCCATCCGGCGAATGGGAACCAGGCGACAGGGGCTGGAACTCCGATGTTGACCCCGAGCATCCCGGCCTCGGCCCCCCAGCGGTAGGCGCGCGCTGCCTCTCCGGAGGCGGTGAAGATCGCGCCCGCGTTGCCGTAGCGGGAGCCGTTGGTGAACTGGAGCGCCGCGTCGAGGTCGGGCACCCGAATCAGCGCAAGAACGGGGCCGAAGACCTCCTCTCGGGCGAGCTCGGATTCGTGGTCGTCGACCTCGACCAGGGTCGGGCCGAGAGCGGTGCCCGCCTCTCCGCCCCCGAGTCGGCCGTCGAGCACCAGTTCGGCGCCCTCGGCGGCCGCCGCCGCGACCGCTGCCTCGGCCCGCTCGCGCGCCTCCGGCGCGACCATCGGGCAGACGTCGGTAGCGGGATCGGACCCCGGTCCGATGGTCAGCGCCGCCGCCGCCTCGCGGAGCCGGTCGCGGACTACGTCCTGACGTTGGCGGTCGCCGACGACGACGCAGACCGAGCCGGCGAGGCAGCGCTGGCCGGCGGCGCCGAAGGCCGAGCCCATGATTGCGGGCACCGCGTTGTCCAGATCGGCGTCGGGCATCACCACCAGCGAGTTCTTCGCCCCGCCGAGCGCCTGCACGCGCTTGCCGGCCTTCGCCGCACGCTCGTAGACGAGCTTCGCCACCGGCGCCGAGCCGACGAACGAGACGGCGTCGATCCCG
>JBOGZE010000190.1:0-5978 GCA_050697055.1 Solirubrobacterales bacterium | reverse complement strand
GACAGCGACCCTGCCCGCAGGGCGGCCGCGCCGCGCCCCGCGAAAGGTGACTCGCTGTCTCTCGAGATCGACTCCCTCGCTTACGGGGGCAAGGGGATCGCCCGCCGCAATGGCTATGTCGTCTTCGTCAGCGGGGCGCTGCCCGGCGACCGCGTCCGAGCCGAGGTGACCAGGGCGAAGCGTGGCTATGCGGAGGCGCGGGCGGTGGAGATCGTCAGGCCGAGCCGCGACCGGGTGCCGGAGCGCTGCGACCACGGCGGCGAGCCCTGCCCGGGGGCGCCCTGGCAGGCCCTCCCATACGAGCAGCAGCTCAGCCACAAGCAGCAGCAGGTCGACGATGCGCTGCGCCGACTCGGCGACCTCTCTGGGTACGAGCTGGAGCCGATCGAGCCCGCGCGGGAGCAGTGGCGCTACCGGAACAAGCTCGAGTACTCCTTCGGCCGGCGGGAGGGCGAAGGCGACGGCGAACTGGTGTTGGGCTACCACGCCCGCGGCCGCTGGGACCAGGTGGTGGACGCAGAGGACTGCCTGCTTGCTTCGGAGGAGAACAACCGTGCCCGGAATGAGGTGCGCGCCTGGGCACGGGCTCAGCGCCTGTCCGCCTACGACCGCCGCGCCGGCACCGGAGTGCTGCGCAACCTGGTGGTCAGGGAAGGCCGGCGCACCGGCCAGCTCCAGACCCGGCTGGTGACCTCGCCCGAGGAGATCCCGCGACCGCCGGTCGATCTTCACACCATCGTCGAGGGGACCGGCTCCGGCACCGACGGGCCCACCGGCGCGCTCGGCCGCGAGCATCTCAACGAGGAACTCTGCGGGCTTCGCTTCCGGATCTCCCACGCGGCCTTCTTTCAGACCAACACCGAGATGGCCGAGCACCTCTATCGAATCGCCGCCGAGATGGCGGCGCTCGAGGGGAACGAGCGCCTCTACGACCTCTTCTGCGGGATCGGCACCCTCGGCCTGGCGATGGCGGGGCGGGCGGCAGAGGTGTGGGGGATCGAGCTGGTGCCGGAGGCGGTCGCCGACGCCCAGGAGAACGCCCGCCTCAACGAGATCGGCAACGCCCACTTCCGGGTCGGTGACGCCCGTAAGGAGATCAGGCCACTGCTCGAGGAGGCGGGTCGCCCGGAGGTGGCGATGGTCGACCCGCCCCGGGCCGGGCTCTCGAAGAAAGTAGTCCGGCGGCTGATCGAGTGCGAGGCAAGACGAGTGGTTTACGTCTCCTGCAACCCGACGACGCTCGCGCCCAACGCCGCTCAACTCACCGAGGCCGGCTATAGGCTGCGCCGGGTGAGGCCGGTCGACATGTTCCCTCAGACGCCGCACATCGAGTGCGTCGCGCTGCTGGAGCGATGAGTCGCGGATTTGGCGTCGCCGCGGGGTTGGATCCGGGGTTTGCGCCCGAGCTCGCTGCCCGCTGCCAGGAGCTCGGCTACGCCTCGATGTGGTCGAACGACCACCCCGGGGCCAAGGGCCTGGAGACGGTGGCCGAGTTTGCCAAGGGGGCTGAGAAGGTCGACCTCGGCGTCGCGGTGATCGCCCTCGACCGCCAGCAACCGGCCGAGATCGCCGCCGACATCGACCGGCTCGGGCTTGATCGCGAGCGCCTCTGGCTCGGGGTGGGCGCCGGCTTCACCGAGAGGCCGCTGACGACGATGCGAAGCTCCTTGCCGGAGCTCCGCGAGGCCCTGCCGGGAATCCGCCTGGTGCTGGCTGCGATGGGGCCGAAGATGTGCGCCTTCGCCGGAGAGGCCTGGGACGGCGCCTTCTTCAATTGGATGACGCCCGAGTTCGCCGCGGAGGCCCGCAAGCAGGTCGAGTCGGGAGCGATGCTGGCGGGCCGCGATGCCCCTTCGGTCTTCGGCTACGTCCGCACCGCGGTGGGTGTGGACGCCGGCGAGCGGCTCGCCAAGGAGGAGTCCTTCTACCGCGACCTCCACGACGGCTACCGGAATCACTTCGCCCGCCTCGGCGAGCCCCTGGGCACAGTCGGGGTGGCGGCGCAGGAGGCCGGAGAGGCCCAGTCGGAGCTGAGCCGCTACCGGGCGCTCGACACCGTGGTCGTGCGCGGTCTGGCCAGCGCCACAATCGAGGCGATGGGGAAGCTGGCCGAGGCCGCCGGGCCCGGCGTCTGACCGACCGCGCGTGGGGAGAGGCGGCTAGGCCGCGCCGGTCGCGTCCTCTTCGTCCTCGACCGGGACGACCTCGGGAGCACAGACGGTGCAGAGCACCGCTCCGCCCGGGGGCCCCTCAGTTAGGGCGGTCCGCTTCTCGGCGTCGGTGAGCTTCGCGCCGCAGTTCTGGCAGCGGTCGGGGAGCTGCTCGATTGTGCGTTCCTCGAGCTCCATCGCTACTGCCCCTTCATCCGGCGGGCCTTGAGAGCGTCTCCGATCAATCCCACGCGCTCAGTCTATGCCCACTCCCTCGCTTTCGCCAGGGAGCAACCCACAATTGCCAGAGGGCCATCCGGCCAAAGCGACCGGCCGGTCGTGGGCACCGAAACCGCGGCTGCCCGCTGACCTAGTTGTAACTACCAACCACGTTGTTCCCTTGGAGCTCCCCGAGCCGATGGATCGGCGGTCGGTGACCAAGGGCGCCGTGTCGTCTGGTGGTGTTGTATCGCTCGAGCCAGCCCGATAGTGCTGAGCGGCGCTCCTCCGAGGATCCGTAGACCGCGGCATAGGCCCACTCGCGCAGCATCGTGCGGATGAACCGCTCCGCCTTTCCGTTCGTCCGAGGGCGGTAGGGCCTGGTGCGGGAGTGCTTGATCCCGAGCCCTCGGCAGGCGATGCCGAAGACCGCCGAGACGTAGGCGGAGCCGTTGTCGGTCATCACCCGCTCCACCTCGATCCCGTAGGAGCGATAGAAGCCAAGGCAGCGACGCAGGAAGGCGATCGCCGTGGTCGCCCGCTCGTTGGCGAGCACCTCGGCAAAGGCCAGTCTCGTCGCGTCGTCGACGCAGACGTGGACGAACTCCCAGCCGACCCGCTGGCGGCGGACGCCCGAGCCGTCTCTTCTCGTGGGGTTTCCGTGCCGGCGCCCCGTGACCCGGTGGCCGGGCCCCTTGGGCCCGATCCGCCCCAGCTTCTTGACGTCGATATGTAGCAGCTCGCCGGGCCGCTGGCACTGGTAGCGGTTGGGCGGCTCGGGAGGCTCGAGGCGGGAGAGCTTGCCGAGGCCGATCCGCTTCAGCACCGCCGAGACCGTCGAGGTCGCCATTCCCAGGACCTCGGCGATCTCGGGCCTGGTGAATCCGAGGCGGCGGAGCATCGCGATCACCTGGGTCCTGCGCTCGTCGGTTCGGTTCCAGACGCGCCTGGGCGTGGACGGGCGATCGAGCAGGCCCGCCTCGCCCTCGGCCTCGTAGCGGCGCGCCACTTGCGGGCGGTTCTGGTGGTGACCTCGGCCGCGGCTGCCGCCTTCGCCGGCGGCCAGTCCTCCTCGACGATCCGCTTGGCGAGCGTCCTGCGCTTCTTCAGGCTGAGCTCGGCGTTACCGTGGAGCTTCATCCGGTGTTCCTCCTTGGTGCTGGGTGGTTGGACCCCCAGCCTCCAAGGAGGCCCGGATGAACAACGTGCTTAGGAACTACACCTAGTACGGCGGCAGCCGGTCGTACCAGGAGCCGAGCACCCGGAAGGCGGACCAGAAGCGCTGCTTGGCCCCTTCCTCGTCGAGTGACTCGTCGATGTCGGGGACGAAGAGGGCGTCGATGGTCGGGGTGAGGCTCTGGATCTCGCCCTCGCTCGGCTCGATCTCGTCGGCAAGCGGCAGCTCGAGGTCGTTGAGGATCTCGAGCGCGTCGGTGCCCATGATCACGACGATCCGGGGCTGCACGATCGCGATCTCCTCGGCGATCCTGGCGACGCACTCCTGCGAGGCGTGGCTTGGATCGGTCAGCGGGCACTTCACGCAGAGGGTGCCGAAGACGACGATCGGGTCGATCGCCAGCCGCTTGAAGCTCTTCATCAGCGCATTGCCGGCGCGACCGTAGAAGGCCACCCCCTCCTCGATCTCGGCTGGGGTGGCGGCGTGCTTGAGCATGAGGATGTCGGCCTGGGGGTGACCGGAGCCCTGCACCGGCATGACGTTGCCGCGGGGGCAGTCCTGGCAGGCGGATAGCTTCCTCCCCAGGTCGTTGAGCTCGCGGATCGCGCGCTCGAGGTACTTCTCGCGGATCTCGTCGTCCGTCGTGGATGACACGGCGCCCTGCCTCTTCTTCGGACCGGGCTCGGCCCCTTGCGGCTGCATCAACTCTTGCCCGAGCGGGCCAGAGAGCGGCCGCCGCGGCCGCCGCTCGTCTGCAGGAACTTCAGCGCCTGGACGTAGATCAGGTTCTTGTGCTTGCGGACGATGTCCGCCTGGCGCATCGACTCGAGGAACTCCTCGGGGCCCTCGAAGTCGCGGAGCCTGATCTTGACGCTGCCCAGCCCCTGGGCGACGTGGCTGTCGGAGCCGGCCCCGGGGACGATCGAGTACTTGCGGGCGAAACGCACCGCCTCCTCGTTGAAGGCCGAAATGGCGATCCTCGGATTGAAGACCTCGAGGATGTCGATTTCCTCCACGATCTTCAGCAGGTGCTCGTAGTCGGGCACGGAGTGGAAACGGTCGAACGGATGCGGGACGTAGACCAACCCGCCCTGCCGTCGGATCTCGGCGATCGTCTCGGCCATCGACATTCCGCGCTCGATCTTCTCCTCGAGGAAGAGACCGATCACCTCTCCCTCGGAGGCCGTCTTCACCTCCTCGGCGACGATCACCTTGATCCCCCCGATTCGGTCCGCCGTCTCCCGCGCCTCGAGCGCCCCGGAGATCTCGTTGTGATCGGTGATCGCGATCGCGCCGAGGCCGCGCTCCTTGGCCGTCTGCAGAAGCAGCTCGACCGGGGTCGCGCAGTCGGGGGAGTGATCGGTGTGCATGTGTAGGTCGCAATGGGTGTAGGGACGCCCGGCGAGCCGTCCGTGCACCTCGCTGTTACCCGCCGGGTCGTGCCGCCTGGCGACGAGCTGCCGGTAAACGCCTTCGAGGTCGTCGGTGACCGCCGCCCAGCTTCGGCCCTCGCCACCGTCGCGGCCGTGGCTCCGGAGTTGCTCGCGAAGCGAATGATCCGAGCAGAGGCGGTTGAGCTGGGCCGCCAGCGTCTGCACGTCACCAACCGGGAAGAGCAGCCCCCGCTCGCCGTCGCCCACCAGCTCGCCGTAGAGCTCCAGGTCGGGGACGATCGGGACGGCTCCCGCCGCGAGCGCCTTGCGGATCAGAGCGGGCGCCATGTGTACCCCGCCGGAGGCCAGGCAGACGACATCGGCACCGGCGATAAATTCCGCCGGCTCGCCGTCCGTCGGCCGAACCACGCTCAGCCGCTCCCGCAGTCGCCGGCTCACCCGGGCGAGAGGATCAGTCGGGCCCTCGAACCAGATCACCCCCTCCCAGTCGAGCTCCTCGGGAAGCTTGCGGAGAGCGCGGAGAATCAGGCGCAGCGCCCCGCGCTCCTCCTCGGCGCAATGGACAATCCGGATCCGCCCCTCCGGCGGTGGCGGCAGCTGGGGCTTGGCGACGTCGGCGCCGGGCCGGATCAGCTCGTAGGCGCCCGGGAAGAAGCGCTCCAGCAGTTCGCCGGTCGCCTCGTTGCTGGCGATTCGGGCGTCGATCCGCCCGAAGAAGACCTCGACCACCATCCGCGCCACCTGGGTGGAGAGCACCCGCTCGGCCGGCTCGTGAAAGGTGGCGACGTTGAGCGACTGCGAGTGGCGAAGCGCCGCCGAGCCGGGGCTGGGCGCGAAGGGCTCGTGGACGTGGACCAGGTCGAGCGGCACCGACCCCAGCAGCTGCTCCAGCGTCCTGCTGACGTCAACAGGGATCGGCGCCGGCCGGCGCCGAGGGCCGCTGGGCAGCGGGATCGTCCCCCCGATCGCCAGCACCCGCGGCTCCCGCCCGGAGAAAAGCGAGCCGGGATTCTCGGCCGCCTCGCGAATCGCCCGGCG
>JBOGZE010000189.1:0-2827 GCA_050697055.1 Solirubrobacterales bacterium | reverse complement strand
CGGCGGAAGAGTCTAGGTTGACGGCTTCGCCACCAAACGCGCGGCAAGCGGCCGCAGCAACATCAGACGGGTCGCGCTGTCGCGCGCCCTCTGATTACGACGACGGCTACGCCGCCGCTACTGCGTCTGACGGGTCGCGCTGTCGCGCGCCCTCGGATAACGGCCCCCCCGCCGCTCCAGGCCCCTCGATCGCGCGGGCCTCGCGCACGTTCAGCTCCTTGCCGCACTTGGTGCAGATCCGCCGGTCGTCGATCTCGCCGCCGCACTCACCCTTGTGGACGACGATCATCGGCCGGCCGCCCGGCAGCGGCTCGTGCTTGTCGCCCCAGTGCATCAGGGAAATCATCAGGGGCCAGAGGTCGAGGCCCTTCTCGGTCAAGAAGTACTCGTAGCGCTCGGGGCGCTCGCTGTACGGGCGCCGCTCGAGAATCCCCTCGTCGACCAGGCGCTGGAGCCGGGCGGTGAGGACGTTGCGCGCGACTCCGAGGGAGCGCTGCATCTCGGAGAAGCGGCGGTTGCCGTTGAACACCTCGCGAATCACCAGCAACGTCCAGCGCTCGCCCACCAGCTCCAGGCTGCGGGCGATGGAGCAGAACTGGCCGTCGTATTCGTTGCCGAGCACGACTGTGATGTTCGCACACTCGGTTGCATCACGCAACTCACGCTGCTAGGGTCGGACACGTTCTGGTTGCGTGAAGCAACTTACCCAGTAGAGGAGTCACCATGAGAGCACTCCGCTTCGAATTCCGCCCAGAGACGGTCCGGATCAGCGCCGAGGAGATCCTGGCCGATCTTCGCTATCCGGCTCGCCCGAGCCGCGATGACGGCGGGCGCAAGCGCGCCCGCCGCCGCCGGGGGCGGGCTTGAGCATCGCGCCCGAGCGCGGGGTGAAGCAGGCGGGCGACGCCGCGGAGGCTTTTGCGGAGCGCTCGCCCGAGACCACCAGCACCCGCACCATCGCGTGGCAGGATCCGATGGTCTCGGCTGCGGCCGGGGCGCGGATGGCAGGACTCGATTACGTCCGCGCGATCCAGTCAGGCGAGATCCCGCCGCCCCCGATCGCGGTCGTGATGAACTACTCGATCGTCGAGCTCGAGGAGGGACGGGCCACCTTTGAGGGTGAGCCCGGTGAGGAGCACTACAACCCGATCGGCGTAGTGCACGGCGGCTATGCCTCGACGATCCTCGACTCGGCCCTCGGCTGCGCCGTCCACACCACCTGTCCGGTCGGCGTCGGCTACACGAGCCAGACTCTCGAGGTCAAGTACCTCCGGCCGATCACGCGCGACACAGGCGCTGTCCGCTGCGAGGCGGAGGTCGTGCATCGTGGCCGCAAGACCGCCACCTCGGAGGCGAGGCTCGTCGCGCGGGACAGCGGCAAGTTGCTCGCCACCGGGACCAGCACCTGCCTGATCTTCGAGCGTTAGCAGGCGCAGCACCTACGCTGGCGGGGTGAGCAGCAACGGCGGGGTTCCTACGATTCGGCTCGGGCGGATGGTGGAGGACGGCGTCGCCCCCAGCATCTTCGGCCTGATCGAGCGCGGCATCGCACGCGAACCTGCCCTTGCCGCCCAAATGCGCGGACGGGTCGTCTTCCGCTTCGCCGAGGACTTCTCGCCGCTGCGCATCACCTTCAGGCCGCGCAGCGTCGTCGTCGAGGACGGCGACTCTCGCAAGCCGGACCTGGTTATTGAGGGCCGCCTCCCCGACATCGTCCACTTCGCCACGGTGCCGACGCTGCAGGGACGCCTGCACGGCGTCCCCGATCCGCGCCGTCCCCATGGTCGCAGAGCGCTCCGCAGGCTGGCGAGTGGCCGCGTCAGGATCGAGGGCGACCGCGTCCTCGGCCGCCGGCTGCTTCGGCTGCTGGCGGTCTAACTCTTCTTGCCCGCCAGGGAACGCGCCAGGTCCACGAGCAGCCGGACGCCGAATCCCGTCGGGCCCTTGCCGACGTACTCTCGCCCGACGTCCCAAGCCGTGCCGGCGATGTCGAGGTGGACCCAGGGCCGCTCGTCGACGAACTCCTCGAGGAACGAGCCGGCATAGATCGTCCCGGCCTTCCGCTTGGCGGACGCGTTGGTGAGGTCGGCAGCGGTGCCCTTGGTGAGCTCCTTGTACTCGGGGTGAAGCGGAAGGCGCCAGGCGAGCTCCCCCGTCCGCCCGGCGGCTTCCTCGACCTCTGCCGCGAACGCGTCGTCGTTGGAGATCAGGGCGGCATATGTCGAGCCCAGTGCGATCAGGACCGCGCCGGTGAGCGTTGCCAGGTCGATGATCCGGTCGGCGCCGAGCTCGACCGCGTAGGCGAGGGCGTCGGCCAGGATCAGGCGTCCCTCGGCGTCCGTGTTGTTCACCTCGACCGTTTTGCCGTTCAGCTGGGTGATGATGTCGCCGGGCTTCACGGCCGTCCCGCTCGGCATGTTCTCGGTCGCGGGGATCACCGCCAGCACGTCGATCGGCACCTCGAGCTTGGCGATCGCCGAGACGGCCTCCAGTACGGCGGCCGCGCCGGACATGTCCATCTTCATCTCGTGCATCGAGGCGGCGGGCTTGATCGAGATCCCACCGGTATCGAAGGTGACGCCCTTGCCGACCAGCCCGAGCGTCTGCCCGCCGCCGCCTCCCTGGTACCGCAGCACGATGAGCTGCGGCTCCTCGGCGGTGCCCTGCGAGACGGCCACCAGGCCGCCCATGCCCTTCTCCTTGATCTGCTGGCGGCCGATCACCTCGCAGGTGACGGCGGAGTGCTCATTCGCGATCGCCTTGGCGCGGCCGGCCAGGTAGGAGGGGGTGACGACGTTGGACGGCAGATCCTGGAGCTCGCGGGCGA
>JBOGZE010000188.1:0-2168 GCA_050697055.1 Solirubrobacterales bacterium | reverse complement strand
CCTTCCGGCGCGCGTCTCGCGCTGGCTCCGCCGCGATCTCCCCCACCGCGTGGAGGCGCTCGGCCTCCCGGTCACGGTTGTCACCGCCCAGCAGTCCGAGCGCGCCGTCTCCGACGCTCTCTGAGCTAGCGCCGTGCGCGGCCGGCGTCCACCCTGGCCGGCTAACGGCTTGCGTCTCTTTGGAGCGGCTGCTGCTCCTGGCGCAAGGCGAGAGCCCGCGCTAGCAAGCTGGCTTCAGCCCAGCGGCTTCGAGGGCCTCACGACGATCCGTGAAGGCCTCGGTTCTGGCGAGCTTGCGATCCCGCACGGTCCAAACCAGGGCGATCGGATTGTCCAGCTCCAAGCCGCTCCCCCTGGCCGTCGCCCGTGTCCGACCGATGACCACGACCTTGTCGCCCGCCTCGATGAACTCCCGTGGCGTCGACGCGAACGTTCTCATAGACGTCGAAGATTGCTCGCAGTGCCTTCCCCACGTCCGTACCCCGACGCGTACCCGGCTCGACGGCTTGGGGAAACTGATGCCACTCGTAATCGGGCGTCCGCAGATCCGCTCCGACACCGAAATCGCCTCGCGCCCATCCTTCATGGACTCGGCGCACGACATCGACATTCCCTTGCGACATCGCCCTCCTAGTATCGCTCTGCCCGGCGATCGCGTCGTGCGCATCGCTGCCACTTTCGGGTGAACCCGGTCGCACATACCCCGCGGCGCGATGCGCCTCTCGCCACTGCATTGGTGGAACAGCAGAAGCCAGCCGTGCCGCTCCTATCCGTAAGACCACGAGGACGATCAGCGGGAATGACACGCGGGGGAGAGATCTCGCGGCCCGTGGCCTTAAGAGGCGGTGCTGCCCGAGATCGAAGAGCTGGCGACGGTGGTGGTCTGTGAGGACGACGATCCCACCCGGGAGCTCCTCTGCGATCACCTGACCGCGGATCGCTACCGGGCGCTCCCGGCCCCCAGCGCCTCCGACGCCCTGCGGCTCTGCGCCTACAAGCAGCCCGACCTAATGGTTCTCGACCTCGGCCTGCCGGACGCGGGCGGGATCGATGTCCTCCGACAGATCCGCCGCGCCGATGGCGCCAGCGACCGCTTCGATCCCCAGCTGCCGGTGATCGTCCTTTCCGGTCGCGGCTCCGAGGCGGATCGCCTGCGCGGCTTCGCCGCCGGCGCGGACGACTATCTCCTAAAGCCGTTCCACTATCCCGAGTTGGTCGCTCGGGTGGCCGCGGTGTTGCGCCGGCGCAATGGTCACCGCGCCGGCCCGCTCCGGGTCGGCGAGCTGGTGGTCGATCCTGTCACCCGCGAGGTCCGGGTCGGCGAGCGCGAAGTCGAGCTCGCGAACAAGGAGTTCGCGCTGCTCCGCGCCCTGGCCTCCGAGCCGCGGCGGGTGTTCACCAAGGACGAGCTGCTCCGCGACGTCTGGGGGTTCCGCTCGATGGGGCGTACGCGAACGCTCGACTCCCATGCGAGTCGCCTGCGCCGGAAGCTGGATCCCGACGGCGTCCGCTACGTGTTCAATACGTGGGGAGTCGGCTACCGGCTGATCGAGGGATGATCAGCCGCGGGCACAGGCGCCGGCTGAACCGGGCGATCCACGAGCTCCGCCGCCCGCTGCAGGCGCTCACCTTTCTCGAGGATGGCGCCGGGCCGCCGCCCGGGTCCCCGCCGGCGGCTGGGCGCCGAGGGCTGCTGGAGCTGGTTTCCTCCGCCCTCGACGATCTCGATCACGCCGTCAACGGCGGGAAGCCGCCGCGGCCGGTGCGCCCCTTCTGCTGCCGCGAGCTCCTCCTCGCCTCCCTGGAGCGCTGGCGGCCGTCCGCGGCGGGCGCCGGTGGCTTCAAGGTCTTCTGGGACGCCGGGCCCGCGCTGGTCGAGGGCGATCCGGTCGGGATGGCGCAGGCGTTCGACAACCTGATCGCGAATGCGCTCGAGCATGGCGGGGCGCCGCTGGTGATCACCGGTGCGACGGTTGCGGGAAAGCTCCGGGTGACCGTCGCCAACGGCCGCGCCAGGTCCGAGGAGCCGGTCGGGCGCTCCCCCGATCCCCGCCACGGTCACGGAACCTCGGTGATCTCTGAGGTCGCCTCCGCCCACCGGGGGCGGTTCGCCCTCTGCCGGACGGGCGGCGGCTGCGTCGCGGCCCTGGAGCTGCCGCTGGCCGACC
>JBOGZE010000187.1:0-1957 GCA_050697055.1 Solirubrobacterales bacterium | reverse complement strand
CGCTCGAACAGCAGCTCGCCGACGAGGAAGCGGCCACGCTTGGTGATGACGACTACGCGCCTAATCGCCTGAGATCTTGGCGGCAAGCGCCTCGAGGGCCTGCTGGCGCCCCTCATCCGGCTTCGTCTTCAGCAGATCGCGGGCCTTCAGGTCGGGCTCGATCCCGGTGCCGTTGATCGAGGTGCCGTCCCGGGTCAGGTACTCGCCGATCGTCAGGTCGAGGGCGCCGCCGTTCTCGAGCGGGATCACCTCCTGGAAGGTGCCCTTGCCGAAGGAGCGCTGACCGACCACCTCCGCCAGCCCGGCCTGGCTGAGGGCCGCGGTGAGGATCTCCGAGGCCGAGGCGGTGTCGTGGTTGATCAGGACCACTGTGGGGCGCTCCGGGAGAGCGTCGCCGACGGCCTCGAAGGTCTCGTCCCCCTGGGAGCGGCCATGGGTGGTGACGATCACTCCGTCCTCGACGAAGAGGCTGGAGGTGAGCACCGCCTCCGTCAGCAGACCGCCGCCGTTGCCGCGCAGGTCGAGCACCAGCCCCTCGGCCCCGCGGTCGTCCAGGCGCTCGATCTCGCGGCGGAGCTCGGCGTGGGCGCCGCCGGAGAAGCCGAGCAGCCGCACGTAGGCGATCGGGATCCCGTTGACGCGCTTGAGGCTTCCCTCCACCGCCGGCACCCGCAGCTGACGGCGGGTAACGGTCACCTGGCGCTCGCCCTTGCCGCTCGCCGGGTCCACGGTCAGGGTGACCTCGGAGCCCGGCCTGCCCTTGATCTTGGCGGTGGCGAGGTCGGCGTCCTCGCCTGCGATCGAGTCGCCGTCGACCTCGGTGATCAGATCGCCCTCGGCGATCCCGGCCTCCTTCGCGGGCGAGTCGTCGAAGACGGTGGCCACGCGGAGCCCGCGCTTCACCTCGGTGACGCTCATCCCCACCCCCGAGAAGCTCCCCTCGGTGACCTCCTCGAAGCGCTTGAAGGCGTGCGGACCGAAGTAGTGGCTGAAGCGGTCCTTGTAGGTCTTCTTGAGCTCGTTGACGATCGCCCGCACCGAGTCGCTCTCCAGCTCCTCCGGGTCGATCTCCTCGAAGTAGTTGTCCTCGATCACCTCCAGCGCCTGCTCGCTGGCGTCCCCGCTGGATCCGCCGAACGGTTCGTCGATCACGTCGCGGACGCTGTCGACGCGGCCAGCGAGAATCGCCCCGGCGACGAACGCGACCGCCACCAGGGCACCAACTCCGAGACGCGCTTTGCTCAAACCCGCAGGAAGCGGCGCAGCGTCACGCCACTGCCGATCGCCGAGACGCCCATCGCCACCAGCAGGAGGAGGACGGCGAGCTTGCCGAAGGCGATCGTGCTGTCGGTGGAGATCAGGTTGATGCTCTCGGCGAGCGGATCGACCACGGTCGCCTTGCCGAGGAAGAGGATGCCGACCGCGATCGCGCCGCCGATCAGGCCGCAGGCGAGCCCCTCGACCATGAACGGCCAGCGGATGAACCAGTTGGTGGCGCCGACCAGCCGCATCACCTCGACCTCGCGGCGACGGGCGTAGATCGAGAGCCGGATCGTGTTGCCGACCAGGAGCAGGGAGGCGGCCAGCAGGAGCAGCCCGATGATCACCAGGAACCACTTGACCGCGCCGGTGACGCTGCGGATCGAGTCAGCCTCGTCGCGGGAATCGTTGACCTCGTCGATGATCGGGCTGATCGGGGTCGGCGCGCCGTTCGCACCCGGCGGGGTGATCGCCGATTGCACCGCCGGCAGGTTGTCGAGGTCGTCGGGCTTGACGTTGAAGGAGTCGGGCAGCGGATTGTGGGCGCCCGGGAGCTGCTCGGTCAGGTCGGCCTTGTTCTCGGACTCGAGCCGCTCGCCGAGGAGCTTCAGCCCCTCGTCCTTGGAGACGAACTCGACCTCCTTCACGTGCGGGATCCCCTGCAGCCGGGTTTCGAGGGAGTCGACGTCCTGCTGGG
>JBOGZE010000186.1:0-2351 GCA_050697055.1 Solirubrobacterales bacterium | reverse complement strand
GTGACCTCGGCGCCGAAGCCGACGCCGTGGTTGCCGATCCGCTTCTCGATCACCTGCTCGAGCTGGCCGAAGGAGCCGCCGCAGACGAAGAGGATGTTCGAGGTGTCGATCGTGAGGAACTCCTGGTGCGGGTGCTTGCGCCCGCCCTGAGGCGGCACCGAGGCGGTGGTTCCCTCGAGGATCTTGAGTAGCGCCTGCTGGACGCCCTCCCCCGAGACGTCGCGGGTGATCGACGGGTTGTCGGCCTTTCGGGCGATCTTGTCGATCTCGTCGATGTAGATGATCCCCGTCTCCGCCTTCTTCACGTCGAAGTCGGCGGCCTGAATCAGCTTCAAGAGGATGTTCTCAACGTCCTCGCCGACGTAGCCCGCCTCGGTCAGCGCGGTGGCGTCCGCGATCGCGAAGGGGACGTTGAGGATCTTGGCCAGCGTCTGGGCGAGCAGGGTCTTGCCGCAGCCGGTCGGGCCGAGCAGCAGGATGTTCGACTTCTGCAGCTCGATCGCGCCGTCGCCGTCCTGGTCGTTGGACGACATCTGCACCCGTTTGTAGTGGTTGTAAACCGCGACCGAGAGGGCTCGCTTGGCGCCCTCCTGGCCGACCACGTACTCGTTGAGGACCCCGTAGATCTCCTTCGGCTTCGGGAGGTTCTCGAGCTCGAAGCTGGGAGGAGCGGTGAGCTCCTCGTCGATGATCTCGTTGCAGAGGTCGATGCACTCGTCGCAGATATAGACGCCGGGGCCGGCGATCAGCTTCTTCACCTGGCGCTGCGACTTGCCGCAGAAGCTGCAGAGGAGCTGCTCGTTGGATTCGGTGGGACGTGCCAGCGGAATGACTCCTGTGTCTCGGTTCGCCGACCGAGGTGCTTCCCCGCTGAAGCTTAGAAGACACCCGGCATTGGCCCGACGCGTTCGGTTACGCCACCGGCGGCCGGTTTCCTTCCGCATTCACATCGGCGCACGCCCCGCAACTCACAACCCGCCTTCTGGGTATTACGAGAAGCGGTCCCAGGCGCGCAGCGCGGGCTCCGGGTCGATCGGGTGGCCGCGCAGGTGAATCTCGAAATGCAGGTGGCAGGGCGTGCTGGCGGCGTTGCCGGTGCGGCCGATATGGCCGACGATGTCGCCCGGGTGGACCTCGTCACCCTGCTGGAACGGTGAGGGCCGGACCATGTGCGAGTACTGATACTTGCGGCGCTCACCAAGCCCGCGGATGACGACGAAGTTGCCGTCGAGACGGGGATCGAAGGTGCGCTTGACCACCGTTCCCGCCCGCGCCGCGGCGAGCGGCGTGCCGCAGCGGGCGGTGACGTCGAAGCCGCTGTGGATGCGCCCGCCGTTGCGGGCGGCCCCGAACTCGCCGCCGGGGCCGCGGGTGCCGTGCGGCCCGCGCACCGGGAAGAAGTGCCCGAACAGCGTCAGCTTGCCGACCTGCTTGCCATCTTCATCGGGCGGGCCAATCAGGACCCGGTGGACGCCGTCGGGGGCGGGGGCGCCGGAGCTGGTGAGCCCGTCCCAGGTCTCGACTTGCCGTGTGTCCGGCGCAACATCCTCGAGATCGATCCGCCGCACCTCCCGCCCCTCCCCGAAGATCCGAATCGAGACGTCGGCCGGCGCCGCGGCGGCGATCCGGAACTCGATCCTGACCCCGCCGCGGGCGCCGAGGAACGCCTTCCGGGGCGACACTGAGGCCTTCTCGACGCTGAAGTCGGCGGCCCGGGCTCCGGGAGCGGCGGCCAGGATTGCTGCGGCAACTACGAGTGAGGCGAGGTGGCCTGGCTTCGCCACCAGTCGCGACCGCTGTGGCCGCCCAGCATAAGTCGCTACGGGCTTCGCCCTTCGCTCCGAGATAGGGCGGCCTTTGCGGTCGCTAGCGGTGCTCGATCACGCGGTCGACCAGCTTGTACTCCTTGGCCTCCGCCGCGCTCATGAAGTAGTCCCGCTCGGTGTCCTTCGCCACCTTCTCCAGAGGCTGGCCGGTGTGCTTGGCGATGATCTCGTCGAGTCGCTGGCGGACGTCGATGATCTCCTTGGCATGGATCTCGATGTCGGTGGCCTGGCCGGAGAAGCCGCCCGAAACCTGGTGGATGAGGATCTTCGAGTTGGGGAGCGCCATCCGCTTCTCCTGGGAGCCCCCGGCGAGCAGCAGCGCACCCATGCTCATCGCAACGCCGACGCAGATCGTCTGGATGTCGGGCTTGATGAACTGCATCGCGTCGTAGATCGCAAGGCCGGCGTAGACCGAGCCGCCCGGCGAGTTGATGTAGATGCTGATGTCCTTGTCGGGGTCCTCGGACTCGAGGTGGATCAGCTGGGCGACGATCAGGTTGGCGATGTCCTCGGTGATCGGGGTGC
>JBOGZE010000185.1:0-13305 GCA_050697055.1 Solirubrobacterales bacterium | reverse complement strand
AGCGGATGATGCACGTCGTCTTCGGTGCCCAGCGCCAGGCGCTGATCGGCTTGCGCAACCAGGGAGAGATCTCCAGCGAGGTGATGCGGAGGATCGAGCGGGAGCTCGACCTCGAGGAGTCCCGGCTGGAGGTCTAGGAGGAGGCGAGAAGCTTCTCGAGCTGGTCGAAGAAGGCCGAGTAGCCCTGCTCGGTCCGCTTGTACTGCTCCGGGGGCATGTAGCCGGCCTGGTGCAGGGTGACCTCGGTCTTCCCGCCGAGATCCTCGAAGGTGACGGTGACCACCTCGACCTTCGGATCGTCGCGGTCCCGGACGTTCTCGAACGTCATCACCAGCCTCTCGGGCTCCGCGATCTCGCGATAGCTGCCGGCGAAGGGGAGCTCGGCGCCGGTGTCCTGGTTGACCTGGGTGGCACGCCACTCGCCGCCGGGCCTGACATCCATCGAGACCGTGGAGGGTGGCGTCTTGAACGGTGGATGTCCGAACCACTGCGCGAACTGCTCGGCCTCGGTGAACGCCCTCCAGACGAGCTCGCGAGGCGCGTCGAAGACCCTCTTGATCGTCAGCTGGCGCCCACCTTCACCCGGTGGGCCGGGAGGGTCGGTCAACTCCGCCGTCCTTTCTGAACCTGTCGGAGGTGGTCATCGAGGCGGTCGAAGCTACCTTCCCATAGGAGCCGGTAGTTCTCCAGCCAGCCGGCGGCCTCCCCGAGCGGGCGGGGCTCGATCCGGCAGGGCCGGTATTGCGCCGCCCGGCCTCGGACGATCAACCCGGCCCGCGCCAGCACCTTCAGGTGCTTGGAGACCGCCGGAAGGCTGATCGCGAAGGGCTCAGCTAGTTCGTTGACCGTCGCCTCCCCGTCGGCCAGCCGCGCGAGGATCGCCCGTCTCGTCGGGTCGGCAAGGGCGGCGAAGGTGCGGTTGAGCTGGTCGGGAGACACGTGTATTTAACCTATAGGTTAATCTGCCCCCCCGGCCAACGGACAGGAGGATCAAGGATGGGAAGAATCGTCGTAACCGAGTTCGTCTCCCTCGACGGGGTCATGCAGGCGCCGGGAGGAGAGGACTTCAAGTACAAGGGCTGGAGCTTCGACTTCGATCGCGGTGACGATGGGGACAAGTTCAAGCTCGATGAGGCCCTCGACTCCGAGGCGCTGCTGATCGGGCGGACCACCTACGAGAGCTTCGCCGGCGCCTGGCCGCAGCGCGAGGGGGAGTTCGCCGACAAGTTCAACAGCATGCCCAAGTACGTCGTCTCCTCAACGCTGGAGGATCCCGAGTGGAACAACACGGCGGTGCTCAAGGGAGAGGTGGTGGATGAGGTCTCGAAGCTGAAGAAGGATCTGGATGGCGACATCTACGTCCACGGGAGCCGCCAACTCGTCCACGCGCTGATCGAGAACGACCTCGTCGACGAGCTTCACCTGATGGTCTTCCCGGTCGTCCTCGGCACCGGCGACCGGATGTTCGGCGAGACCAGCGACAAGAAGACGTGGAAGCTCACCGACTCGAAGCCGGTCGGGCCGGAGGGCATCCTCGTCCTCACCTACGAGCGGAAGTAGAGCCGATCCGGCCGGCGGCCATGCTGCGGGGCCGCCGGTCCTCTCCCGCGGTCAGCTGGAGGACGCGGGTGCCGCGTCCTTCGGCGCGTAGCGGTGGTGGATCGCGAGCGCGTTGCCGTCGGGGTCCCTGAAGTGGGCCTGCCAGCAGACGCCGCTGTCGATGGTGTCGCCGATGAACTCGACCCCGCGCGACTCGAGCTCGGCCCGTGCGGCCTCGAAGTCCTCGACGTGCATCTCGATCGGAAAACTGTGGGGCTGGAACTCGAGCCCGAACGCGTCCGGCTGCATCACCGCGATCGTCAGCGTGCCGGTCTCGAACTCGCCGGCCGGCATCTGCCCCCACCGCTTCGAGAACGGCAGGCCGAGGACCTCACCGTAGAACTTCGCGGCGGCGTCGTAGTCCCTGGTGGGGACCGTGACGAAGTCGACGCCGGTGACGATTGATGTCTGAGTTGTCATTCCTGGCTCCTTGTCGTTCCGCAGATCGTTGATTGTTTCTACCTGCCGGAGCGTTCCGGCGTCCGGTCCGCTTAGCTCGGCCAACCGGCGCCCGGTGCCGGCGCTTCCAGGGTCAGCACCTGGCCCGTTCGCGGCCCGTTAAACATGTTCTCGGGACCACTCCATTCGGTCGCCATCATGAACAGGGTTCTGCGGTCCGCGCCCCCGAGCGCGCAGGCGAAGCACCCGCGGTCCAGCTCGACGGTCTGCAGCACCTCTCCACCCTCGCGAACGCGCACGCAACGCTTGTTGGGGACATCCCCGTACCAGACGGCACCCTCAGCGTCGAGGCAGATGCCGTCGGGGACGCCGTCTCCGAGGTCGGCCCACACCCGCCGGTTCGACAGGCTGCCGTCGGCCGCGATCTCGAACGCCGTCAGCCTCTTGGTGTAGGACTCGGCGACGATCAGGGTCGAGTTGTCGGGCATCACGTGCATGCCGTTGGGAAAGGCGATGCCGTCGGCCACCTGTCGAGCCGAGCCGTCGGGGGTGACCAGAGCGACAATTCCGGGGGCGAACTCCTCACCGGCCATGAGGTCAAAGCCGCCGCCGTTGACGTAGGCGTTGCCGCGACCGTCCACGACGAGCTCGTTTTCGGCTGCGGGGTCAGAGACGCTGTTCAGGTCGCCGTGGGTCACCAGCGAGCCGTCGGGCTCACGGCGCAGAAGCAGCCCGTCGCGCGCCGAGACGGCAAGCAGGCGCCCATCGGGCAGCCAGTCGACGCACATTGGAAATGACGAGCCCTCGAGGATGACTTCGCTGTTGCCCTCGAGATCGACCGTAATCACCTCCTGCGTTCCCCAGTCGGAGAACCAGAGCCGATCCTCGTGCCAGCGTGGTTGCTCGCCGAACACGACCCCGGTCATCAGGGTCCGCGGTTTGGGCATCGAGCCCTGCACGGTCGTCAATGCGACCCCTCAGGCGGCCTGCGAGTAACGAAGCGAGCCCGGCGTTGTGAGGTTCTCACCGGTCTCGAGCAGCGTCTTCAGGCCGGAGAGGATCATCGGCCAGCCGCCGTAGAGCTCGTCGTTCGCGCCCTTGCGCAGCTGGTCGTGAGTGACGGTCAGCCGGCAGGAGTCGTCGCCGACCGGCTCGATTTCCCAGGTGACCCTCGAGGTCCCCTCCGCCTTCACCTCGTCGCTCCAGAGCGCGTTGAAGCTCTGCACGAGGCGGCGTGGCCGATCGACCTCCAGGTTCTCGCCCGCCGCGATGTCGATCACCCCCGGGACCGAGGCCTTGTAGTCGGAGCCGGGCGTCCAGTCCGACTCGGTGCCCACCCCGAAGCTGTACTTCGCCCTCATCTCACGGTCCGTGATCGCCTCCCAGAGGCGCTCGGGCGTCGTCTTGATGTAGATCTCGAACACGGCCGCGGTGTCGTCGGGAGCCATCAGGATCCCGCCCTCGGGCACTTTCTCCATCGTCTCCTCCTCGAGTTCGTTCTTGATGCCGCTGAGCGTCGCTGCCCAGGGCTCCGCGTACTTGCTCACCCAGCGGTCGTGGACGCGCCGGATCGGAACGGGGTTCAGGAAGTGGAGCTTCTCTCGGCCGCGCCTCCTGGTCGTGACCAGGTGCGCCTCCTCGAGCACCCGCAGGTGCTTCATCACGCCGAAGCGCGTCATCGGCAGGCGCCGCTCGAGCGCGCCCAGGGACTGCCCGTCGCGCCTGAAGAGCGCGTCGAGCAGCTTCCGCCGGGTCGGATCTGCCAGGGCCTTGAACACCGCGTCCATGGCCCTGAGTATAGGTGACCTTTTGGTCACGTGTCAATGGCAAGCGGCACAAAACAAAATCGGCTCAGGTCTTCATTGCCTCGAGGTCGACCTCGATCGGCTGGACGATCCGCCAGAGGTTTCCCGACGGGTCACGGACAGTCGCGTCGATCCCGTAGAAGCGCTCCTCGGGCTGCGAGGCGAGCTCGACTCCACGGTCCTCGAGCTCCTTGCAGGTCTTCCGGCAATCGTCGGTCTGGAATATGCCCGGGCCCATCGCTCCCTTAGCAACGAGCTCGAGGAGCTCCTTGGCGGTGGCGTCGTCGAGGCCGGGCGGCCCAGGCTTGCTGAGGATCAGGTTGACGCCGGGCTGGCCGGGAGGCCCGACGGTGAGCCAGCGATAGCCTTCCGGCGCTCGGTCCGTCTCTGACTGCACGCCTTCACCGAGCTCGTCGAGGGTCACGTCCTCGCGGACCTCGAACCCGAGCTTCTCGGTGTAGAACGCCTTCGCCTCCTCCTGGTCATGCACCCAGACACCGACGTGTGAGATTGCGTCGAGCATTTCAGTTCCCTTCTCTTCAGGTCGAACGGTCAGCGCCGACACTAGTCCGCCTCGGGCGCGCTGTCTTCTCGAAAGGCGCCAACCCCGGGGTGACGGGCCCAGGCCATCGCGAAGCAGAGCGGGACTCGGTCGGCGGGGGAGGGGCCGGGGTTCCGCCGGCGGTAGGCCGTCGGTGAGATGCCGACATGGCGGCGGAAGGTGGTGGTGAAGGAGCCGATGCTGTTGAAGCCCACCGCGAGGCAGATTTCCGCGACCTGGAGATCGGTGGTGCGCAGGAGGTGCCGGGCGCGCTCGAGCCGGCGGGTCAGCAGGTACTGATACGGCGTCTCCCCGAAGGTTCGCCGGAACTCCCGGCTGAAGTGGCGCGGCGAGACGTGCGCCGCGCGGGCGAGTCCCTCGAGGTCGAGCGGCTCGGTGTAGCGGCCGTCGACGATGTCACGGGCGTGGAGCAGGTGGCGGGCAAGGGGGTAGGTGGGCACGCCCCCGGATGATGCCGGGCACGTTACGGTGCCGCGGTAATGGAGGAGCTCGACGCAGTCGCCAGGGCGATCATCGACTCCAACCTCTACATGACGCTCGGAACTGCCGATCAGAGCGGCCGCCCCTGGGTGTCCCCCGTGTACTTCGCGACCGAGTGATACGCGGAATTCCTCTGGGTCTCGTCACCGGAGGCGACCCATTCGCGCAACCTCGCCAACCGTCCCGAGGTGAGCATCGTGATCTTCGACTCCCGGGCTCCAATCAACACGGGCAAGGGGTGTACATGTCCGCAGTCGCGGAGGAGCTGACGGGCGCCAACCTCGACCGAGGCGTCGGCATCTTCTCTTGGCGCACTGAAGCGCATGGACGGGGCGGGTGGGGGCGGGAAGACGTGCAGCCTCCAGCTCGCCATCGCCTCTACCGCGCGATCGCCTCCAGCACTTCGTGGTCGACCGGCACGACCAGCGGATAGCGGTGACCCCGGGCTCGAGGTCGAGCTAGCCGGCCAGGTGGCGTGGTCGTTGAGGTGGAGCTAGCCGGACTCGAACCGGCGACCTCCTGGGTGCGATCCAGGCGCTCTCCCAACTGAGCTATAGCCCCACGGACATATGTCGTCGGCGCGGACGGGAAATCCCGGGCCGTGCCAAGGGGCAAGGATACGCTGTCCTAGGGTGACCTTCGGACGATGCCTCGCCCGTTCCGGAGCGGGCCGCCGAAGCCGACGCAGGGCGGCCGAGAGATCGGCACGCTCAAGGTCTCCTCGACCCTCGCCCCTGACTACGCGGCCGAACTGCCGACGGGCCGCCTCGTGCCCAAGAATGCGGAAAATGGTCGTCCCGGTGCATGCATGGGCCGCACCTCCGGTATCACATTGAACGCACAGCGTTTAGCCTTTTCCGGGTTAGAGCCGTCGTAGGCCAGCATGGGAATACTCGACGACGCCATTCGCGAGCATCTGGACCTGAAGCGCAAGCATGGGGCGCGCGACTCCGAGATCTCGGAGATCGAGGACGAGGCCCTGGGCTCGGGCGACCGGCCCGATCCCTTCGCCGCCGGCGAGCTCTTCGGTGAGGTCTCCGCGCCCGGTGCGCCGGCGCCGGACGCTCCCGAGCAGGCGCTGGGCCGGTCGACCCCGCCTCCAGACGGCCTCGAGGAACCGCCGCTGGAGGGGCCGACGGCGCTGGTTGAGCCCTCGGCCGCCGCCCCGGAGCCCCCGCCCGCCGAGCCGGCGGCCCCCGAAAGACCCTCCGCGTCCGAGCCACCGGCCGAGTCCGAGTCGCTCGAGGAGCTGATGGCCCAGGAGGAGGAGACCGCTCCCCCTGAAGGTGCTGAGGTCGCGGTTCCGCCCCCGCCGCCCCCGGAGACCGAGGCTGCCGCCCGTCCCGAGCCGCCCATGCCCCCTCCACCCGCCGCGACCGAGGGACAGCGCGGCAGGGCTCGGGGCCGAGCCGACGTGCCGACCCAGGAGCACATCCCGCCCCCCCGGGAGACCGGCGAGGCAGCCCCGGTGCCGAGCGAGCCCGAGGCCCCTGAGGAGGGCGCCCCGCAGCTCTATGACTTCGAGACCGACCCAGGTCTGGTCGAGGAGGAGGGTGCCGACCTGGGGATCGCGCCGGCGCCGCCGGAGGCGAGCGACGACTTCGAGACGCTCGGCCCGGTGGAGGAGGCCAAGGAGGCTGAAGAGGACCTCTACCTAGACGAGGAGGAGCCCTACGGCGAGCAGCGAGGCGGGACCACAGACTTCGAGGAGGTCGAGGCCGTGGAGGAGGACTACAAGACCGAGGTCCGCCCCGCCGATAACGATGAGGAGGTGGACGACGAGCGGTATAGGACCGAGGTCCGCCCCGCCGATCCCGAGGAGGAGGAGGACGAGGAGGACGATGATCTCCTATCCGAATCGCCCGAGTTCCTCGACCAGGACGCCGATGAGAGCCTCTGGTTCGAGAAGGGTCCTCCCAAGGACTTCGACTTCGAGGACGAGGACGAGGACGAGGACGACTAAGCTGCGCGTTCAGGCTGCGGGGGGAGAAGGAGCTGCAGGGAAATGAAGCCGATGTCTCGACTAACGATCATTGTTGCGATCGCGGCGGCGGTGGGTGGACGCCGGGGGCGCCTGGCAGACGACCGCGTATGGAGGCGAGAGCGGCGAATGACCTCTTGTTCGACTCGTTCCACGTCGAGGTGGTGAAGAAGCGCCTGCCGCCGAAGACTGCGCGACACAAGCACGTGTGCCGGGGCGCGTTCGCGGACAGGACGGTCTTTTCGTACTGACAGGATCGGGTCGGATCCCTGAGCCGGCGCCTATCCAGCTAGACGTACCCGCGCATACGCGAGGCCTCGATCACCCGCTCGATCCCGACCAGGTAGGCGGCCTCGCGCAACGAGATCCGCTCCTCCTTCGCCCTTGCCGTGACGTCCCGGTAGGCCTTGCGGATGATGCCCCCGAGCTTGTCGTTCACCTCCCGCTCCGACCACTGGAAGTGCTGGAGGTTCTGGACCCACTCGAAGTAGGAGCCGATCACGCCGCCCGCGTTCGCCATCACGTCCGGGATCATCTGGACGCCCTTCTCCATCAGGATCTCGTCGGCGGCCGGGGTGGTCGGGCTGTTGGCCCCCTCGACGATCATCTTGCAGTCGATCCGGTCGGCGTTGCCCTCATGGATCATCCCGCCGAGCGCCGCTGGGATCAGCACGTCGCAGGGGATCGCAAGCAGGTCGTCGGGGCTGATCACCTCGGCGCCCGGGAACTCGGTGAGCTTGCCCCCCTCCTCGAAGATGTGCCTGGCGAGCTTCACGGCATCGATCCCCTGATCGCTGCGGATCGCCCCGGTGGCGTCGGAGGCGCCCACCATCCTGGCGCCGAGCTGCTGCATGATTCGCGCCGCCCACGAGCCGACGTTGCCGTAGCCCTGCACGGTGAAGGTGGTCTCGGCCGGGGGAAGCCCGATCTGGGGGGCGGCCTCGCGAAACATGTAGACGCAGCCCCGGCCGGTGGCCTGCTCCCGACCGTATGAGCCGCCGAGTGCGACCGGCTTGCCGGTGCAGATCGCAGGGGTGTGGCCATGCAGCTTCCCGTACTCATCCATCATCCAGGCCATCACCTGGGCGTCGGTGTTGACGTCCGGCGCCGGGATGTCACGGGTCGGGCCGAGGATCTTCTCGATCTTGGCGAGGAAGGAGCGCGAGATCGCCTGCACCTCCGCCCGCTCGAGCTCATCCGCCGGGCAGTTGACACCACCCTTGGCGCCGCCGAAGGGAATGTTGGCGACCGCCGTCTTCCAGGTCATCAGCGAGGCCAGCGCCCGGACCTCGTCGATGTCCACCTCGGGGTGGAAGCGGATCCCGCCCTTGTACGGGCCGCGGGCGCCATTGTGCTGGATCCGGTAGCCCGAGAAGGTGTGGACCCTGCCGTCGGAGAGCTTCACCGGAATCTGGACGGTGACCTCGCGATAGGGGGTCCAGAAGACGGTCCGGAGATCGTCGGGGAGCTGCATGCGCTCCACCGCCCGGTCGAAGTAGAAGCGGACGATGTCGAGGTTCGACATCTCGGCGCCCACGGACTCGCGCGTCTTCGCCTTCGTCGCCATCACTCCTCCTAGCGGCGCTTCGGTGCGCGGCCAGTTTCTCACACGCCGCCGGCCGGACCTACACTTGAGGCCCCTGGGGCCATAGCTCAGTTGGGAGAGCGCGTGGTTTGCATCCACGAGGGCGCGGGTTCGAGTCCCGCTGGCTCCACTACGAAACAAGGACCCTCGGGCCTCACTGTGTTCCGCTGGGAAGAGGAGCAGAAGTGCTCACTCGCTAGGTGGCTGGAACACGGGCTGCGTGATCTCAGGGGCGGTGTATTGGTCGGCGAATCTGATGCCGCGCCGCTGACCGTTTCTGGCGGCCTCAAGCCGCAGGTGAATGATGCTTCTTCCGTTACCGAGTTCCGCTGCGGGGATGTAGAAGCATCGTTTCGTCGTGTGGTCATAGACCGCCAGCCACTCGATCGAGGCCTGGGTGTATCGCTTCGTCCGCCTGATCCTGCCGTTGGTCAGCGAGTGTGAGAAGCACTTCACTGCCATCACGGCCGAGTCTGACTCGGTGTACTTCACTTGGACGCGCTCGAGGCGGTCGTCGCGGCAGAGGACCAGGTCGAAGTCGTGGTCTTCGCCGTAGGGGATCGCGATCCGGTAACCGCGCTCAAGCAGGTCGGTCGCGACCTTGAGCTCTGCCAGATCTCCCTTTGTCTTCAGCGAGGCCATCCCAACGTCGTGCAGGGACGTTAGGACCGCTCAGGCGACAGGACAGCATCGCTATGTCAAGAAACCGTGTTGGAAGGCCGCCGCCTTCCACACCGCTGCCTAGTCCATCGAGCGCTCCTCGACAACCTCGAAGATGCCGTCGGTGCCGACCGACTCGACGAACTCATCGGCCGCCTTCCGGCGCTCGTCGTAGTCGCCCTCGGCCTGGCCGGCACGGAGCTCGTCCAGGGTGCCGTCGAAGAAGCCGAAGGTGATCACCTCGTTCTCGTCATTGACGTTCTGAAGCGCGTAGAAGCGCTTCCAGCCGGCCGGCGTCTCGTCCCCTGAGGGCGTAAAGGCCCTCCTGAAGTCCTCCAAGGAACCCGGCTTCAGCTTGCGGACAGTCAAGGCACAGAGCATCTGCTCCCCCTCTCAATCGGTTCTCGTCCCCGGGCATACCGCCCGTTGACGACCTGGCGAGATCCTACGTCGCCAACGAGATCTCGGTGGGCTGAGCCTCAGCCCTCGGCAACGAAGCCGGCGGCGAGCAGCTGCGGCACCTGGCGGAGCGGATCGGGTGAGTCGAGGAGGACGACTCCGAGGTGGTGACCGCCAAGGCGGGCCGTGGTCACGTAGCAGCGCCCGGCGCCGTCGGTGAAGCCGGTCTTCAGCCCGGTGACCTTGGCGGCGGGCAGCCCCCGCAGCCCGTGGTCGAGGAAGTAGTGGTTGTTGGCCAGGTGGAGGATCCCGCCCTTGATCGGGAACGCCGGGGTGGCCGAGGTCGTCCTGGCGATCCGAGCGATCCGTGGCTCGGCGAGGTCCGCTCGCGCCAACGCCGCGAGGTCCGCGGCGCACGAGCGGTTATCGCGGTCCTTGAGCCCGTTCGGGGTCGAGAAGTGGGTGCAGCCGAGACCCATCAGCCGCGCCTGCCGGTTCATCCGGGCGACGAACTGGGGCACGGTGCCGGAGTCGTGCTCGGCGAGGGCGACGGCCGCGTCGTTCGCGGAGATCATGATCAGCGCCCGCAGCAGCGCCTCGAGCGGCGCCGACTTGCCCTGTGGCAGCAGCCCGGTGGCCGACCCCGCGGTGTGAGCGGCGTTGCGGCTGATCGGAACCCGCTCGCCCGGAGCGTGGGACACGCTGATCAGAAGGGCGGTCATCATCTTCGTCAGGCTGGCCATCGGATGGAGCGCCCGCGGGTGGCGCTGCCAGAGCACCTCGCCGCTGTCGACGTCGAAGAGCACTCCGGCGGCGGGCGGCTTCTTCATCCGCACCTGGACCCGCAGCGGCGCGGACGCGGCCTGTAGGCCGAACTCGCCCGGCCCGGTCGCAAGCTCGGCCGCGGAGGGCCCCGCACGGTTCCCGGCGACGTCAGTCTCCGGCGCCAGGCCGGGAGCGGCCAGCCCTTCGCCGCTCCCGGGGTCGGTACCACCCCCCGCGGCGGGATCCGCGCTCGCCCGCGGGCCCGAGCCGGACGACGCCGAGGATGTCGCCGTGCTCCCATTGCCACCGTCCCGGTCGGGCCACATCGCCAGCGCGACCGCTGCCGTCGCCCCGAGGGCGACGAGCAGGGCGACGATCGCGAGCAACCGCCTACTCATCGCCGGAAGGAGGGTTGCGGATCGCCCCGATCAGGCCGGAGGCGATCATCCCGACGATCAGCAGCGAGATCACCGTGAAGACGTCGAAGCCTGTGTCGATTGCCACCGAGATCGTGATCAGCGCGAAGAACGCGCAGAAGGCTAGTCCGACGCCCAGGAGCGCGGTTCGGGTGGTCGGGTCCAAGGTCATCGCTCGCTAGTAGACGGGGAGTCGGGGCTCGGGGTCTTGTCGCCGGGTCGCAAATAGCTTGATCGCCGCCAGCCCGAAGAGGAAGCCGCCGACGTGGGCGAAGTAGGCGACCCCGCCGCTGCCGCCGACGTCGACGGCGACCTCCCCGAGCGCCGGGAGGAACTGGAGCACGAACCAGATCGACAGCAGGATCAGGGCCGGGATCTCCACCAGGGTGACGAAGAAGATGATGAAGATCAGGGTGATCACCCTGGCGGCTGGAAATAAGAGCGCGTACCCGCCGAGCACCCCGGCGACGGCGCCGCTGGCGCCGATCGTCGGCGCGGTCGAGCTCGGATCGAGAATCGCCTGAGAGTAGACCGCGATCAGCCCAGCCAGCAGGTAGAAGCCCACGAACTTCGCCCTCCCCATCGAGTCCTCGATGTTGTTGCCGAACACCCAGAGGAAGAGCATGTTTCCGGCGATATGGAGGATCCCCCCGTGCATAAACATCGAGGTGAACAGGGTCACGAACCAGGGCGCCTGGTCGAGCGGGATCGGCTGATTGCCCCGGTCTTGCCGGCCCCGCTGCTCCGCCTCGGCGAATTCCTCGGTGCCCGGGCAGACCACCCCGGCCTCCCCCTGGGCGTTGATCGCGCCGATCGCGCAGTCGCCGCTCTCACCTGGGTGGGTGATCCGGTAGGGCTGCGCCCCGTATTCGAGCGAGCTCTGGTCGATCGATTTCACCCCGAGGCGGCTCAGCTCGGGGCTAGTGGGATAGGTCCACTGCCAGATGAAGAAGGCGACGTTGATCGCGATGATTGCCACCGTGATCACCGGAAAGCGCGCGGTCGGGATGTTGTCCTTGAGTGGGATCAAGCGGCGCGCGCAAGCCTAAATGCGAGGGCAACCGCGTTGCCAGAATGGGGACATGCAGACCATGACCAGGACTGCGGATCCGTGGCGAGACACCGACGTGGTCGACCAGCGCGCCGCTCGCGTTGCCCAGGGCACCACCGGGATCGTCGCCCTGCTCGGGGTGTGCACGGACTGCCGGGAGTGGGAGCAGCGGCTCGCATCCGAGTCCGAGCCTCTGCTGACGCTGGACGTCCGCGAGCGCCCCGAACTCGCCCGCAAGTACGGGATCGCCGTGGTGCCGACCGTGTTCAGGGTCAGCTCGGACGGTGCCGTGCTGAAGCGGCTCGCTCCTTAGGCGGCGGGATCTCGTAGCGCTTCGCGGGCAGGGTCGCCGAGCGCGGCGGCGGCAGCGCGCCCGGCCCCGAGGCTGCGACCGCGCCGCCCTTCGTCCAGCGCACCGGCTGCGCCGGGTTCTGCAGCAGCAGATCCCAGGTGGGGACGTCGATGTTCCCGGTCTGGGCCAGCCCCTTCGCGGCCTGGAAGGAGTAGACGGCGCTCTGGGTGGGCGCCTGGAAGTAGCCGGTGATCGGGGTCGAATAGCCGCCGCCGGCGAGCAGCTGCTGCGCCCAGGCGACCAGGTCTCCCTTCGAACCGAGACGGAGGAACGGATAACTGTTGTAGGGCACGTACCCGACCGGGGCGGCGACCGGGGCTCCCACCGCCTTCCACTGGCGCTTGCCGGCGCTTTGCCACGACCACCAGCTCACCCCCTCCATCCCATGCGCGAGGGCAAGCGAGCGGAACCGGCGGATCGCCTTCGGCTTCGGGTTCAGGTAGACCTGGCCAAGGGGCAGGATCGGCCGGCCATAGGCGCGGTTGAAGACATAGGTGTGGGTGAAGGCGGTGTCGACGCTGGTGCCGATCGTCTTCCAGTACAGCTGCGGGATGTTGTACTGGGCGCCCCCGGGGCCGAGGAAGACCGAGTAGGGGAATGCCGGGTGATAGTCGACGTAGGGGAAGGCGGCGAGCCCGATCGGGTAGTCGGGGCCGACCCGGGCGCGCAACGCGGCAATATAGGTCGAGGCCTGCGGATAGCGCCCCTCGTAGTGGCCTTCGGCGTCGATCACCAGGCAGTCCGCCCCGCGGGCGACCGCGGCCGCGCCGACGCTCGCCTCCCTGGCGGCGGAGCTGCCGTAGACGAACTGCCAGGCGCAGACGTTGAGGCCCCTCGCCTTCAGCGCGGAGACCAGCGAGGAGGAGAACTGGCCCCAGTACTTCTTGCCGTCGCCGGATTTGATCAGCACGGTCTCGATCCCCCGGGAGCGAGCCTTGTTCGCTATCCGGTTGACCTTGCCGCCCGAGGAGCGGCTCACGTACCAGATCCACATGCCGTCGCCCGCGAGCGGGTTCTTCGCCTTCTCGGGGGCAGGCTGCACCTCCTGCGCGGCTACGTTCCCGCCGAGCGGCCCCGCGATCAGTACTAGCGCCAGCGCTGAGGCGAGGATGCAGGCAAGGACGCTTCTATGCCTGGGAGGGCGCAAGATCACGAGCGTACGCAGGCATAAACACGCTTCTGCATCCAAAAGTGCACCTCCAAGGCCACTCCCGCGGGTGGCGCCGTGGGGGGCCCCGCCCGAGCACGGTC
>JBOGZE010000184.1:0-5261 GCA_050697055.1 Solirubrobacterales bacterium | reverse complement strand
AGCTCGAGCACGCGGCGCTCGCGGTAGGAGAGGTTCTCGAGTGCCTCCTTCAGTGCCTCCTTGGTGAGCAGCTCGGCCGCCCGCTCGAAGGGGGACTCGGCGCGCTCGTCGGCGATGAACTGACCGAACTCCGATTCCTCCTCGTCGCCGACCGGCTTCTCCAGCGAGACCGGCGCCTGCGCCGAGCGCTTGATCGAGTCGACCTCCTCCGGCTCAATCCCTGTTACCTCGGCAATTTCTTCGGGGGTGGGCTCGCGGCCAAGCTCGGTGACCAGCTTCCGCTCCGCGCGGCCGATCTTGTTGAGCTTCTCGACCACGTGCACGGGGATCCGGATCGTGCGCGCCTTGTCGGCGAGCGCCCGGGCGATCGCCTGGCGGATCCACCAGGTCGCATAGGTCGAGAACTTGAAGCCCTTGCGGTAGTCGAACTTCTCGGCGGCGCGGACCAGGCCCAGGGTCCCCTCCTGGATCAGGTCGAGGAAGGGAAGGCCCTGGTTGCGGTAGTTCTTGGCGATCGAGACGACCAGGCGGAGGTTGGACTCGACCATCTTCTGCTTCGCGTCCAGGTCGCCGCGCTCGATCCGCTTCGCCAGCTCGACCTCCTCGGCCGCGGTCAGCAACCGGACCTTGCCGATGTCCTTGAGGAAGAGCTGCAGGGAATCGGTGGTCATGTCGGGCTTCAGGTCGAGCGCCTGCTTCTGGCGCTTGCGACCGCGGCCCTTGCCGGCCTCGGCGGCGACCGCTTCGGCCTGCTTCTGAGCGGGATCAAGGTCCTCGACCAGCTCGATGCCGTTCTTCTCGAGGTGTCCATAGAGGTCCTCGACGTCCGACTCGTCGAGCTCCACCTCCGAAACCGCGGAGGCGACGTCACCAAACGTCAGCACGCCAAGCTGCTGACCCTTGGTGATCAGCGTCTTCACTTCCTCAAGCTCCTGTATCTCCGCAACTAGCATCCGCTTAGGCTCCTCTTCCTTCCGTGGTCTCCGCTCATTTCCTCGCTCTGCGTACGCATACCCAATTTGAGCGGTTCACCATTGAACTTCGGCTCGGGGCTCGAAACCTTTACGGTGAGCGCCTCAAGACCACAAAACGCGGACTGGGACCTTCCCAAATCCGCATCTGAATGTCCGCTTCGGGGCAGGCCCGCCCCTCTATTCCACCTCAAACGTCTGTTCGTATGGTAGCCGCTATATTTTTTGAAGTCAACGGGCTGCCGCCCCCCGCGAGTTGCCTTTTGACCGCAAAAACGGGTTACTCCTCGGCTCCGCCTCGGAGCACCCTCGCATCAACAGGCAGCTTGGGGGAAAGTTCCGCAAGAACCCCTCTTTACACCTCTCTGGACGTTCGTTACGCACGGCGCGGATGAGCCCCCCGCGCCGACTAGGGCCCTTCCGCCGGCAACCCGCGGCGCCCTCGCACGCTGAGTGGCTGAGGGCGTTCTGGAACCGGGCCTACAAGGAGAACATCACCGGACTTTCCGGGATGGTCGCCTACAACCTGATGCTGGCGGTCTTCCCGTTCGCCCTCCTGGTGCTGTTCATCTTCGGGCAGGTGGTCGACAGCCCCGACATCGAGCGCAGCGTGATCCTCGACATCCAGCGCCTCTTCCCCAACATCGAGCAGGACGCCCTGATGAACGCGATCGACCGGGTCCGCGAGAGCTCCACCACGATCGGGATCGCCGCGATCGTCGGCGGCATCTGGATCGGGGCCTCCTTCTGGGGCGCGATGGACACCGCCTTCTGCCGGATCTACCACGTCGAGTGCCGCGGCTGGGTACAGCAGAAGCGCTGGTCGCTGGTGATGCTCACCGCCCTCACCCTGCTGCTGGCGGCGAGCGTGATCGTGCCGAGCGTCGAGGGGGCCGCCGTCTCCAGCGCCGAGGACCTGCCGCTGGGGCTCTCGGACATCGGACCTACGCGGACGATCGTCCTGATCATCGGCGGCTTCGCCGTCACCTTCGCGATCATTTCGGCGATCTACTGGGCGGTACCGAAGGGACACATGCCCTGGCGGTCGGTCTGGCCGGGGGCGGTCTTCTTCTCGGTGGTCACCTCGGTCGGCAACTACATCTTCCCGCTCTATCTGAGCAACATCTCGGACCTCCATCGGATCGGCGGGACGATCGGCTTCATCCTCGTCGCCCTGGTCTGGTTCTACGCGATCAGCCTCGCCCTCCTGGCGGGCGCGGTGATCAACTCGCTGCGCCACGAGCGAGACGACACCGGCAGGATGCCGATGGAAGGCTAGGGCGCCTTATGCGTGACGACGTCCCCAGCGCAGCGGTGCCGGTGCTTGCGGTTCTTCTTCAGCACCTTCTTCGGCGTAAACGCGGTGACGTCGTCGCTCTTGGGCGGCCTCGGTCCGGTCACCGTCCAGTTGCCCGCGACGTCCGAGGTCGCGGTCGCGATGGCGACGCCGTTGTGACTGATGGTGATCACCCTGCCCACCGTGCACGCCGCCCGCCGGCTCGTCACCTTGCCGGAGAAAGTGTCGGTGGTGTCGGTGAGCGTGTCGATCTTCAGCTGCAGGTTGGTGTCGTAGACGACCTTGTGGCCGACCGCCGGCAGCGCCAGCCCCAGCCCCAGCGCGCAGACCGCCGCAAGTGCCGCGGTCAGCTTGATCCTAAGTCCTCTCCCGCTCCCTCTCATTGATCCTCTCCCTCGTCGGCTGTTGCCCTCTCTTGGCGCTTTCCATCCGCCCTCAGGATGTTAAGCGCCCCCAAGGCGCCCGGGGCTACGCCTCGGGCGAAACGCCCGCGGTCATGGGATCGGCGCGCTGTGCTTGGAGATCACGCCGCAGAGGACTTCCCCGCGGACGTCGCGGCTGACCAGGACCTTGACGTCGCCGCCAGGCGGCGGGCTTCGCCCCCGTCACCGACCAATCCCCGTCGGCGTCGGTGACCGTCCTCCCGATCTCGCTTCCCAGGTAGGAGACCTCCACCTCTCGGCCCCTCCGGCATTTCCTCGCCCCCTTGAGGCCCTTACCCTGCGCCCTTTTCGCCAGCCTCGTGGTCAGCTTGCCGGAGTAGGTGGCAGTCGTGGGACCAGGGGAAGCGATCGTGATCGTGGTGTTGGTCTTCACCGGTACCAGACCGAGCGCCGGCTCCACCCAGACGGCCAGAGAAAGCACTCCCACCGCCGCGACTGCCGCGGCAATCCGGCCCCCTCCCCGGCTTCTCGTCCGCTCGCGACTACTACTCAATCTGTCCTTGCTCTGGGTGGCCTAGCCGTAGAGGCCGCCGGTGACCTCGCGCAGTTTGGGGCGATCGTGGCGGGCCTGGACCTTTCGCACGGTGCCCGAGCGCGAGCGCATCACCAGCGACTCGGTGGTCGCGTGACCGTCGTCGAGGTAGCGGACCCCGTCGAGCAGGTCGCCGTCGGTCACCCCGGTGGCGGCGAAGAAGACGTCGTTGCCGCCGACCAGGTCGTCGGTGTCGAGCACCCGGTCGAGGTCGTAGCCGGCGTCCTCGGCGGCCTTGCGCTCGTCGTCGTCGCGGGGCCAGAGGCGGCCGAGGATGCGGCCCCCGAGGCACTTGATCGCCGCCGCCGAGAGCACCCCCTCGGGGGTGCCGCCGACACCCCAGAGCAGGTCGATGCTCGTGTTCGGCATCACCGCGAACAGAGCCGCGGCGACGTCGCCGTCGCTGATAAAGCGGATGCTGGCGCCGACCTCGCGCAGGGCCTCGACCGCCCCCGCGTGGCGGGGGCGATCGAGCATGATCACGGTGACGTCACCAGGATCCCCGCCCTTGCGCTCGGCGATCCTGGGGATCACGTCCTCCAACGGGTCCTCGAGGCTGACCAGGTCGGCGGCGCGGGGACCGCTGGCGATCTTCTCCATGTAGACGCAGGGGCCGGGATCGAACATCGTGCCGCGCTCGGAGAGGGCGATCACCGACAGCGCCGAGGGCATCCCGCGGGCCGTCAGCGTCGTTCCTTCCAATGGGTCGACGGCGATGTCGACGACCGGGGGGCTGCCGTCGCCGATCTTCTCGCCGTTGTAGAGCATCGGCGCCTCGTCCTTCTCGCCCTCGCCGATGACGACGACGCCGTCCATCGGCACCGTGTCCAGCATCAGCCGCATCGCGTCGACGGCGGCGCCGTCGGCGCTCTCCTTCTCACCGCGTCCCACCCAGCGGCCGGCCGCGAGCGCCCCCGCCTCGGTCACCCGGACCAGCTCGAGCGCCAGGTTGCGGTCCGGATGGGATCCGGAGCGGACATCATGCGAGATCACGTGGTCTTCAGAGGCCTGGGCCACGGGTGAGACGTTAGTTGGCGAGCCTAGAAAGTGGCGGGCGGTTTTCGCTGGGCGCCGCCGCCGCTCTCCACCGCGCGGAAGCCGCCGGCGAGGAAGATCCCCACCGAGGCGAGGATCGCGATCCAGTAGCCGAAGGAAAGGCTGACGCCGATGTCGTTCTCAGACGGCTTGTCGATCAGGCCGTTGTAGGCAATCAGGACGACGGCGGTCAGCCCGACGATCGCGGTGAGCTCGCCGCGCGGCCAGGAGAGCGCGTGTCCCCTGATCACGATCCAGGCGAGGATGAAGGGGGCCGACGCGGCCGCGATCAGGAGCCAGCGCAGGATCGGGAAGGTGTCAAAGCCGCTGCAGCTGTTGTTCCCCTCCCCGCAGACCCAGTCGCCGGGCTCGTCGCGGGCGACATTCTCGGTCGCCAGCGAGAACCACTCGAGAAACAGGCTCCCCACCAGGATCAGAGCCGCGATCATCCCAAGGATTTCGGAGCGGCTCAGCTTCTCCGTACCCATGGGCCGACTCTATCCGCTTTGTGCGGGGCCACGCGCAGGTTATGTAGGGTCGCGCCACGGTGAAACGCTGGGGACTGACGCTGCCGCTTCCCGCGATCCCGCTGGCCGAGAACGCCGAGCACGTGAAGGCCGCCGAGGCGGCAGGCTACACCGATCTCTGGTCCGGCGAGACCAATGGGCCCGACGGCTTCAGCCCGCTGGTGCTCGCCTCGGCCTGGACCGAGTCAGCGCGGCTCGGCACCGGGGTGGTCGGTGTGATGCAGCGCGGCCGGGCGCTGCTCGCGCAGGAGGCGGCCGCGGTCGCCGACGCCTCCGGAGGCCGCTTCGCCCTCGGGATCGGCGCCTCCTCCGACCGGATCGTCGAGGGCTGGAACGCGATGCCCTTCGAGCGCCCCCTGAGCCGGGTGTCGGCGACGATCGACTTCCTCCGGGCGGCGCTCGCAGGCGAGCGAGCCGACGGCGGCTTCAAGCTCGAGCGCGCACCCGAGGCGGAGA
>JBOGZE010000183.1:0-3192 GCA_050697055.1 Solirubrobacterales bacterium | reverse complement strand
AAGCCGCCCCCCTCGCCCGGGGCCTCGTTGCTGAGCACCGCCAGGGCAAGGCGCTGACCGCTCCGGTGGACCAGGAGGGCCGCCTGATGGGTGACCGCTCCGGTGGTGCCCTCCTCGCCGCTCGGCCGCCAGCCTCCCTTGAACCAGACGCGCCAGCCGCCTCCGGCGGCGGTGGGGATGCCCCAGCGCTGGGTGCTGGTGATGCTGGCGAGCAGCGCCATTCCGTAATCGCGATAGCGGCCGACCAGGTTGCGCTCGAGCCGGTAGTAGAAGCGCGCCATGTCGGCGGCGGTGATCTGGGCGCCGCCCCAGAAGCCCGGGTCCACCTCGAAGTCGCGCATCCCGGCCCGCTCGGCGACCTCCTCCAGGCCCGGGTCGCCGACCCGCGCATAGACGCCGCTGCCGGCGTCGTTGTCGGAATAGGTGATCATCGACTCGAGCAGCGCCTTGGTGGTCGAGTCGAGCGGCTCGCCCTCGTCCTTCAGCCTCCGCAGCTCGGCGGCCAACAGGAGCGCTTTGGAGGCGCTGGCCGAGCTGTAATGGCGGTCGGCCTCGTACCCGCGCAGCCCCCCGCCGGCATCGACCACCGCGAAGGAAACGTCGCCCCAGCCGGCGGCGAATCGCTGCGCCTCCCGGACGGCGCGGGAGCTCGGGTAGGTGACTCGCGGCCAGGTGGCCACGGGACGGTCGGCCATTGAATCGTGAGGCGGGGCGCGGTCCGGCGATGCGGCCTCGGTCAGTGGCGGGATCGCCGCCGCAACGAGCACCGCGAGGGTGAGCGGCCGTCGGCTTCGCATCGCGGAAACACTACGCCGCGGGCTCGGGCGGCTTCCGCCGGTGCCAGGCGCGGGACGGGTCGAGACCGGCGTCCGCCAGAGCCTCGGCTTGGTCCATATAGAGCCGCCAGTAGGTGATCTTGCCGTTCCGGAAGGTCATCACGTGTGCATCGCGGAGCTCGACGTCCATCAGGCCGTAACGGCCTTGTCCGTATCCGGCGGTGTGGACCAGGGCGACCACCCGGTCGCCCGCGGGGATCACCTCAAAGTCCTCGACCTTCATCTCCTCGAAGGCATCGAGCATCTCGCCGAAGGTGCGGAGAACGGCATCGTGCCCCCTGATCCTGGTGCCCTCAGGCAGGTCCGGGTCGTAGACCTCGACATCCTCGTCGAAGAACTCCACCGCACCCTCAAGCCCCCTCTCGTTGAAGACCGCGAGCATCCGCCTGTAGATCTTTGTGTTCGTCTCCGCCATTTGGCTTGGCCGTCCTTCACCTCCCGCCCAAAGGAATCCTATGCTCTTGAAGTGCTTGACCGCCCCGGGTGGGCAAGGCTTCGCAGGCAGGGAAATATCTAAGTCGGGTAGGCATAGATTTCTTTATTTTTGCCTGCTAAGCAGCTAGGATGGTCGCATGCAGCAGGACAGATTCACGATCAAGTCCCAGGAGGCGGTGGCGGCCGCTCAGCGGCTCGCCTCCGAGCACTCCAACCCCGAGGTCGCACCCGCCCACCTGCTCGCCGCTCTGCTCGAGCAAGAGGAGGGCGTGGTGGTGCCGGTGCTTCAGCGCCTCGGCGAGGACGCCGAGGCCCTCCGCGCCCGGGCGCGCGAGGCAATCGAGAAGCTCCCTCAGCTGAGCGGCAATACCGTCCCCGACATCCGCCCCTCGGCGCCGTTCGTCTGGGTGATCCAGCAGGCCGAGAAGGAGGCCTCGGGCCTCGCCGACGAGTACATCTCAACCGAGCACCTGCTGCTTGCGCTCGCCGAGAAGAAGTCCGGCGTCTCCGAGCTCCTTCCTGAGCGGGCGGCACTGGTCAGCGCGATCTCCGAGGTCCGCGGGCCGCACCGTGTCACCTCCCCCAACCCCGAGGACACCTTCGGCGCCCTCGACAAGTACGGCCGTGACCTGACCGCCGAGGCGGAGAGCGGAAAGCTGGATCCGGTGATCGGGCGCGACGAGGAGATCCGCCGGGTGATCCAGGTCCTCTCCCGGCGAACTAAGAACAATCCGGTGCTGATCGGCGACCCCGGTGTCGGCAAGACCGCGATCGTCGAGGGGCTCGCCCAGCGGATCGTCTCCGGCGACATCCCCGAGTCGCTCCGCGACCGCCGGGTGATCGCGCTCGACATCGGCGCGCTCCTCGCCGGCTCCAAGTACCGCGGCGAGTTCGAGGAGCGCCTGAAGGCGGTGCTGAAGGAGATCCAGGCAGCCGAGGGCCAGATCGTCCTCTTCATGGACGAGCTTCACACGATCGTCGGGGCCGGCGCCGCCGAGGGCGCCGTTGATGCCTCCAACCTCCTGAAGCCGATGCTGGCGCGGGGCGAGCTCCGGGCGGTCGGCGCCACCACCCTCGACGAGTACCGCAAGCACATCGAAAAGGACGCCGCCCTGGAGCGGCGGTTCCAGCCCGTGTTCGTCGGAGAGCCGAGCGTCGAGGACACGATCGCGATCCTGCGGGGATTGAAGGAGCGCTACGAGGTCCACCACGGCGTCCGGATCACCGACGCGGCGATCATCGCCGCCGCCACCCTGTCCGCCCGCTACATCGCCGACCGCTTCCTCCCCGACAAGGCGATCGACCTGATCGACGAGGCAGCCTCGCGGCTGAAGATCGAGATCGACTCGATGCCCGTTGAGATCGACGAGGTCGAGCGCCGGATCCAGCAGCTCGAGATCGAGCGCGAGGCCCTGAAGAAGGAGAAGGACGAGACTTCGAAGCAGCGTCGGGAGTCGATCGAGGCCGAGCTGGCGGAGCTGCGCGAGCGCTCCAGCGAGATGAAGGCGCGCTGGCAGAACGAGAAGGGTGCAATCGAGGAGATCAAGACCGCAAAGGCCGAGCTCGAGGAGGCAGCTCGCGAGGCCGAGCGCGCCGAGCGCGACGCCGATCTCGAGCGGGCGGCGGAGCTCCGCTACGGGCGCATCCCGGAGCTGGAGAAGACCGTGGGGGAGCAGGAGGCGAAGCTGGCCGAGCTCCACCAGGAGGGGGGCTCGATGCTGACCGAGGAGGTCACCGACGAGGACGTCGCCGCGGTCGTCTCCAAGTGGACCGGGATCCCGGTTTCGCGCCTGATGGAGGGCGAGGTGGAGAAGCTGATCCAGAGGGAGCAGCGCCTGCACGAGCGCGTGATCGGCCAGGACGAGGCGGTCGAGGCGGTATCCGGGGCGCTGCGTCGCTCGCGCGCCGGGCTCTCCGACCC
>JBOGZE010000182.1:0-5624 GCA_050697055.1 Solirubrobacterales bacterium | reverse complement strand
TCCTGCTCGCCGCCGCCCTCGCCCTCTGCGAGCAGGGCGACGAGATCCTCTACGCCTGGCCCTCGTTCTCGATCTACCCGCACCTGCCGGCGCTCTCCGGCGCCCGTGAGATCCGGGTCCCGCTCACCGAGGACTACGCCCACGACCTCGAGGCGATGCTGGAGGAGATCACCGCGGCGACCCAGCTGCTGGTCGTTTGCAATCCCAACAACCCGACCGGGACGTATATCCCCGCGGGGGAGATCGGCGCCTTCGTCGACCGCGTCCCCGACCGGGTCACCGTGATCCTCGACGAGGCTTACATCGAATTCCAGGCGAGCGACGACCCGGACTCCACTCTCGATCTGCTCGCGGCCCACCCCAACCTGGTCCTGCTGCGGACCTTCAGCAAGTGCTACGGCCTCGCCGGCCTCCGGGTCGGCTTCGCCCTCTGCTCGCCGGGCTTCCGCTCCGCGGTGGACGCCGTGCGCCAGCCGTTCAGCGTCAATCACGTCGCTCAAGTCGCCGCCGCCGAGGCAATCAAGCATCAAGACGACGTGGCAGATCGGGTGGAGAAGAACCTGGTCGAGCGCCTCTTCGTCGAGGAGGGGGTGGCGGCCCTCGAGCTGGAGGCGGCTGACTCGGAGGCGAACTTCTCCTGGATCGCGATCGGCGACCTCGACGAGGCCGATGTGCTGGACTCGCTCGCCCGGGCGGGGGTGGCGGTGCGCGGCGGCAGCGCCCTCGGCGGCCCCGGCCACTTCCGGGTCACCTACGGCACCCGCCCCGAGAACGAGCGCTTTCTCGCCGCCCTCGGCGAGGCGCTGGGCTGATTTCGTCGACAACCGGGGGTCCGTCTGCTACAAAGTCCCTCCATGCATCGCGGCACGCACAGCCTCGCCTCACCGAGCCGGTACACGGCTCGCACGCGTGCCTACTTCTACTTTTGGCGATTTAGCTAGGCGTCCGGCCCGCGGCTGCCACAGCCGCCGACGCAGAAGCATCCCCCCGCCGGGCGCCGCCCCCGCCTCAACGGCGGCCACAAACACCGCCGCCGGATCTAGCTGGACCCAAGGACCATCGCCAGACCAGTAGAAAGAGGGTTCTCCGAATGAACTTCGAGATGAAGGACTTACCGAGACAGCAAGGAGAGCGCGTCCGCGACCGCCGGATCGAGCGGGCGGTCGAGCTGGTCTCCCCGGCCCAGATCCTCGACGACCTGCCGCTCGGCCCGAAGCAGGAGGAGGCCGTACTCCGGCACCGCGCCGAGGTCGCCGCCGTCCTCGACCGCACGGATGACCGCCTGCTGGTGGTTGTCGGGCCCTGCAGCGTCCACGACGCAGATGCGGCGGTCGAGTACGCGCGGCGGCTCAGCGCCAGGGCTGCCGAGCTCAAGGATGACCTCTGCATCACGATGCGGGTCTACTTCGAGAAGCCCCGGACGACCACCGGCTGGAAGGGCCTGATCAACGACCCGCACCTGGACGGCTCCCGGGACGTCAACGTCGGGCTGCACACGGCTCGCCGGCTTCTCCTCGAGGTGCTCGACCTCGGCCTCCCGATCGGCTGCGAGTTCCTCGACCCGATCACCCCGCAGTACATCTCCGACGTGGTCGCCTGGGGGGCGATCGGCGCTCGCACCACCGAGAGCCAGACCCACCGCCAGCTCGCCTCCGGCCTCTCGATGCCGGTGGGCTTCAAGAACGGCACCGCGGGCAGCATCAAGCTCGCCGTGGACGCGGTCCGCGCCGCCGCGGCACCGCACGCGTTCGCGGGGGTGGACGTCAGCGGCACCCCGGCGATCCTCTACACCACGGGCAATCCCGACTGTCACGTCATCCTCCGTGGCGGCCGGGGGGCCCCCAACTACGACGCGGGCACCGTCGGCGAGGCGCTGGCACTGCTTCGCGACGCGGGCCTGGAGGAGCGGCTGCTGATCGACGCCTCCCACGACAACAGCGGCAAGGACCACAACCGCCAGCCGCAGGTGGTGGCGGAGATCGCGGACCAGATCGCCGCGGGGAACCGGGCGATCGTCGGTGTGATGGCAGAGTCGTTACTGGTTGCCGGCCGGCAGGACCTCGATTCCGGCTCTCCCCTGGTCTACGGCCAGTCGATCACCGACGCCTGCATGGACTGGGAGACGACAGTGCTGGCGCTCGACCGCCTGGCCGCCGCGGCGCAAAGGCGACGCGACGCCGGCTGATCGGCCTCTATGAGGGTCGCCGTTCTAGGGGTGGGCCTGATCGGCGGCTCGATCGGGATGGCCGCGCGCTCACGCCTGGACGCGGAGGTCTCGGGATTCGATCCCGACAGCGGCTTGCTCTCCCGCGCCGAGGAGCTCGGGGCGATCAGCGGTTCGACGGGCTCGGTCGCCGAAGCGGTTGAAGGGGCGGAGGTGGTCTTCTGCGCGGCGCCGGTTCAGGTGCTGCCGGAGCTCGCCGCGGAGGCGCTCGCCGCCAGCTCCGATCAGACCGCGGTCACCGACGTCGGCTCGGTGAAGCGCGAAGTGCTCGCCGCGCTCGGCGCCGAGGGCCGCTTCATCGGCGGGCACCCGCTGGCCGGCGCCGAGACCTCCGGGGTGGAGCACGCGCGCGCCGATCTCTTCGAGGGCGCTCGCTGGTATCTGACCCCCGGTGAGCGCACCGAGGGCCTTCTCTATGACCGGGTGCAGCGGACGATCGCCGACCTCGGCGCCCGCCCCCAGGCGATCGAGGCGGAGGTCCACGATCGTCTGATGGCGACGGTCAGCCACCTGCCGCACGTGCTCGCAAACGTGCTCGTCTCCCAGGCGGCCAGCGCCCTCGCCGAGGAGTCAGAGCGGCTGCCCGAGATCGGGCCGAGCTTCCGTGACGCGACCAGGGTCGCGGGCGCCAATCCGGCGATCTGGGGCGACATCTTCACCGGCAACCGGGAGGCGGTCGCGGAAGAGATCGACGCCGTTGCGCGTCGGCTAACGGAGGCGGCGGAGATCCTCCGTGGTGGAGAGCACGACGCGGTCGCTGCCTGGCACACAGCCGCCGGCGAGCGCCGCCGCGAGTTGCTCGAGGCCGAGCTGGCCGGCGGCCCGCTGCACGAGCTCCGCGTCCGGGTGCCGAACAGACCGGGGATCGTCGCCGAGCTCGCGCTCGCCCTGGGAAGGGCGGGGGTGAACATCGAGGACATGGCCCTCTACCCGGCCGCGGACATGACCTCCGGTGCCGTCTCGCTGTTCATCGCGGGCGATTCCCAGGCAGCACGCGCCGAGGACCTGATGGGTGAGCTCGGCCACGACGTCACCCGGGTTATTAGATGAAGTTTGAGAAGGGAGGCGCCACCGCAGGCGATAGCCGAGGAGGCGCCGTTTAATGACAGTGATGAGATTCAACCCGGCCGGACCGCTTCGAGGTGAGTTGCGCCCGCCGCCGGACAAGTCGATCTCCCATCGCGCCGCCCTGATCGGCGCGATGGCCGAGGGCCCCACCCGGATCTCCGGCTATCTTGACTCCGCCGACACCCGAGCGACCCTGGCGGCGGTGAGCGCGGTTGGAGCGGCGGTGAGCGAGGGCGACCCGGACGGCCACGGCGGTCTCTACGTCGAGGTGCAGGGCGCCGGATTGCGCGGGGCCTCGCCCGCCCAGATCGGCGTCGGCAACGCCGGCACCCTGCTGCGGATCATGCCCGGCTGGCTGGCGGGGCAGCCCGGCGGCGAGTGGACCCTGGACGGCGACGACTCGATCCGCCGGCGCCCGATCGACCGTGTCGCCGACCCCCTGCGGCTGATGGGGGCCGAGGTCGACTGCCGGGAGGGGCGCCTGCCGCCGCTCCGGGTGCGCGGCGCTCCTCTCCGCGGGATCGCCTATGAGCCGCCGATGGCGAGCGCCCAGGTGAAGTCCTGCCTACTGCTTGCCGGGCTGCTGGCCGAGGGCGAGTCCACCGTCTGCGAGCCGGTGCAGACCAGGGACCACACCGAGCGGATGCTCGCCGCGGCCGGCGCAAGGATTCGCCGAAGCGGAGAGGAGCTGACGGTCTCTCCGGCCGAGCTGCTCGAATCCGGTGATATCCCGGTTCCCGCCGACTTCTCCTCGGCCGCGTTCCTCATCACCGCCGCCCTGATCGTTCCCGGCAGCGAGCTCACCCTTCGCGAGGTGGGAATCAACGCCACTCGGATCGGCCTGCTCACGGTCCTGGCGCGGATGGGAGTCGAGATGGGCGGCGCCCATGAGATGCGAGGGAGACGCGAGGGCGCTCCGTCAGGAGCGACCCGTCTTGATAAAGGAGCGACCCGTCGTGAGATGCCCGCGATGACCGTGAACGAGATCAGCGAGCCCGGTCCCGAGCCGCAGGCGACCCTGCACGTGCGCAGCTCTGAGTTGCGGGGGGCTGCGGTCTCAAGGGAAGAGGTCCCGGCGGCGATCGACGAGCTGCCGCTGATCGCCCTACTCGGCTGCTTCGCCGAGGGGAAGACGGTGGTCGCCGGCGCCGAGGAACTCCGTCACAAGGAGTCCGACCGGATCGCCGGTGTGGTCGAGGGGCTCGCCGGCCTCGGAGCCGAGATCGAAGGCCGCCCCGACGGCTTCGCCGTCAAGGGATCGGGCGAACTGCGCGGAGGCCGCCTCGATGCCCGCGGCGACCATCGTCTGGCGATGCTCGGGGCGATCGCCGGGCTCGCCTCCCGGGAGGGGGTCGATGTCGACGGGTTCGAGTCGGTCGCGGTCAGCTACCCGGGCTTCGAGCGAGACCTGCGCCTGCTGTCAGACACTGGATAGACTGCCGCGCCTCGTGGATTGGAAGCTCGAACTGGTGCCTGTCCCGGTGACGGACGTGGACCGGGCGAAGGCCTTCTATACGGAGAAGGCCGGCTTCAACGCGGACCACGACCACGAGGTCAGCGACGAGCTCCGCTTCGTCCAGCTGACCCCTCCGGGATCGGCCTGCTCGATCGTGCTCGGGAAGGGGGTCACGGAGATGGAGCCCGGCTCCGTCAACGCCTACCAGATGGTGGTCGAGGACGCCGAGGCGGCGCGGGAGGAGCTTTCCGGGCGCGGGGTCGAGGTCTCCGACGTCGAGGAGCTCCCCTGGGGCAAGTTCGTCTTCTTCAGCGATCCCGACGGCAACCGCTGGTCGCTGCAGCAGATCCCGCCCCGGGACTAGCTCTCGTCCAAGCCGCAGGGACCCGCTAGCTGCGCTGGCTCGGGTGTCCCTCGCCGGGCCAGGGTGCAAGGACCAGGAGGATGCGGGCATCGGTCTTCGCGGTGATCTCGTGCCGCTCCTTCGGGTCGAAGATCGCAAGCAGCCCCGCCGACCCGATGGTCGAGCCTCCACCGGCGTCGGTCACCTCGACCTCACCGTCGGTGACCAGCACCCAGGCGCGCTCGTAGACCTGATGCTCCTGGAGCTGCTCGCCCGCCGGCAGGTTGATGACGATCGCGCGTCCCTCGGCCTCCGAGTCGAGTACCTGCGGCTGGTGGGGCTCGACCTCCATGTCATTCAGCTTCCAGGTTTCCACGCGCGGCACTCTACCCACAGCGGCGCCATGGTGATCGCGATCGACGGCCCGGCCGGGGCCGGGAAATCGACGGTGGCGCGCCGCGTCGCCGAGGCGCTCGGCTACACCTACCTCGACTCCGAGGCCGAGGGACGCGCAATCGTGATCAACCTGCCAG
>JBOGZE010000181.1:0-1718 GCA_050697055.1 Solirubrobacterales bacterium | reverse complement strand
GTGCACCGCGTCCGGCGAGCGACCAACCATTGAATAATCCGCCGTTGAGGTCCCGCCGTAACGCTGGATAGATCTCCGAGTCTGGACCGAGATGGCACTGTTGATGCTGTTCGCGCTCGTGGCCGGGGCGGGCACCGCCCTGTCGCCGTGCGTGCTTCCGATCCTGCCGGCGATGCTCTCGGCCGGGGTCACCGGAGGGAGGCGGCGGCCGCTTGGTGTCGTCACCGGGCTGGCGCTCTCGTTCACCTTCGCGACCGTGGCGCTGGTGTACGTGATCGACGCTCTCGGCCTGCCGAACGGGTTCGCCCGCGACCTCGCCATCGTCGTCCTCTTCGCGTTCGGGTTCTGCCTCCTGGTCCCACCGATCGGCGATCGCGTCGAGGCGTTCGCCAGCCGACTCACTCCGGGCCCCGCCCGCTTCCGAGGCGATGGCTTCGGATCGGGACTCGTGGTCGGCGCCAGCCTCGGCCTCGTCTACGCGCCGTGCGCCGGGCCGATTCTGGCGGGCGTGATCGTGGTCTCGGCCGCCCAGGACTTCACCGCCGGCCGGCTCGCCGTCGCCCTCTCCTACGCGGTGGGCTCCGCCATCGTGCTCTACCTGCTGCTGCTCGGTGGCCGGCGGCTGGCGGGTCGTCTGGCGCCGGTCCGCGGCCGCGTCCAGATGGCGCTCGGCGCGGTGATGGTGATCGTCGCCGTGGCGATGACGGCGAACCTCGATACCCGCTTCCAGACCGCGATCGCGAGCGATCTACCCAGCTTCCTGGTCAACCCCACGGGCGGGCTCGAGAAGAGCGATGTCGTGGCCGCCGACCTGGCGAAGGTGCGCCAGGGCGGCAAGCCGGTCGTCGACCCCTCACAGCTCGACCAGCCGGTCAGCCTCGCCACCTACGGGCAGGCCCCGGACTTCACGGATACGCAGGACTGGTTCAACACTCCCGGGGGGCCGGTCGCTCTCGATGAGCGAGCTGCGCGGCAAGGTCGTCCTGATCGACTTCTGGACCTACACCTGCATCAACTGCATCCGCACCCTGCCCTACCTCGAGGCGTGGCAGCAGCGCTATGGGCGTGACGGTTTTACGGTCGTGGGCGTCCACTCTCCCGAGTTCCCCTTCGAGAAGGATGCAGACAACGTCCGGGCGGCGATCCGGCAGAACCACCTGACCTACCCAGTGGTGCAGGACAACGACCTGGGAACCTGGGATGCCTGGGGCAACCAGTACTGGCCGGCGGACTATCTGGTCGACGCGGATGGCAACGTCCGTAACGCGCAATTCGGCGAAGGCGGCTACGCCGACACGGAGCGAGCCATCCGCACCCTGCTGCAGGACGCCGGTCACGGCAGCCTGGGGGCGGGGGCACGAGCGAAGGCGCAGGCCCCCTCGCCGGGCGAGAGGACGCCCGAGACGTACCTCGGTGCCGCCCGGGCCCGCGGCTGGGTCAACGGGACGATCGATCCCGGCGATCAGGACTTCGGCGGGGCGCCCGCGTCGCTGCCGGCGAACGGCTTCGCCTACGGGGGCCGCTGGGGGATCACGAGCGAGGGCGCGACCTCCGGCGCCGGGGCGGAGATCGATCTCGAGGTCAACGCCCGGCGCGTCTTCCTGGTGATGGGCTCACCCGACCGCGCCCGCTCGATCCAGGTTCTCCTCGATGGGAGGCCGATCTCAGCCCGTTTTGCCGGAGCCGACGTCCGCGGCGGGCGGGCCACGGTCCAGTCC
>JBOGZE010000180.1:0-8004 GCA_050697055.1 Solirubrobacterales bacterium | reverse complement strand
CGAGCTGGTCGAGAGCTGGACCCTGGAGAACGGCCTCCGGGTCCGCAAGGAGCGGGTCCCGATCGGCGTCGTCGGGATCGTCTACGAGGCGCGCCCGAACGTCACCATCGACGCCGCCGCCCTCTGCTTGAAGAGCGGAAACGCCGCGGTCCTCCGCGGCTCGAGCAGCGCCGAGACCTCGAACGCCTTCCTCGCCGGGCTGGTCCGCGAGGCGCTGGCGGCAGCGGAGCTCCCCGAGGGCGCGATCTCGCTGCTCGAGGGCGGCGGGCACGAGCAGCTGCGCGAGCTCGCGACCCAGGAGGGGCTCGTCGATCTGATCATCCCGCGCGGGGGTGAGGGCCTCAAGCGGGCGCTGAAGGAGGTCGCCAAGGTGCCGGTGATGTACGCGGCCGCCGGGAATTGCCACGTCTACGTCCACGAGGATGCCGACCTGGCGATGGCTCAGCGGATCGCCTACAACGCCAAGGTGCAGCGGCCCGGCGTCTGCAACTCGGCCGAGACGCTGCTCGTCCACCGGAAGGTGGCAAGCGCGCTCCTGCCTCCCGTGGTCCAGGAGCTCTCAGACGCCGACGTCGAGCTCGTCGGCGACGAGCGGACCCGTGAGAACGCGGGGTCGGTGCCGGTCGGGATCGCGACGCCCGAGGACTGGGACACCGAGTATCTGGGGATGAAGATGGCGATCGCGGTTGTCGACTCGCTGGGCGAGGCGATCGAGCACATCAACACCCACGGGACGGGGCATTCCGAGGCGATCGTCACCTCCTCCGAGGAGGCCGCGGAAGGCTTCACCGGCGGAGTCGATGCCGCCGCCGTCTACGTCAACGCCTCCACCCGGTTCACCGATGGCTACGAGTTCGGGATGGGGGCCGAGATCGGCAACTCGACCCAGAAGCTGCATGCGCGCGGGCCGATCGGGCTGCGGGAGCTGACCACGACCAAGTACGTCGTCCACGGCAGCGGTCAGATCAGGGAGTAGGACGGTCGGTTCAGCGCTCGGGGTCCTTGGCGGGGCCTTCAATCCGCCCCATGTCGGCCACCTGCTCCTCGCCCAAGAGGCCCGGTGGCAGCTCGAGTTGGAGGAAGTGCTGCTGGTCACCACCGCTCGCGCCCCCCACAAGGAGATCGAGGAGGACCCAGGAGCAGAGGTGCGCCTGGAGATGACCGAGCGGGCGGCATCCGGCGAGGAGGGGGTGGTGGCGTCGGGGATCGAGATCGAGCGGGCGGGGCCTTCCTACAGCTACCTCACCCTGGAGGCTCTGGCCGAGCGCGACCCAGGCCGAGAGATCTTCTTCCTGCTCGGTGCCGATGTGGCGGCGGGCCTGGCGAGCTGGAAGCAGCCGAAGCGGGTGGTGGAGTTGGCGCGGCTCGGAGTGGTGCCACGACCCGGGGTCGGGTTGGGGGCGGTGCGCTCGGGGCTCGAGCGGCTCGGTGCCGCCGATCGAGCAGAGATAGTTGAGATGCCACTGTGCGGAGTGTCCTCCACCATGATCAGGCAGCGGGCAGCGGCGGCGACGCCGCTGCGACACCTGGTCCCGGATCCGGTGGCGGAGCTGATCACGGACCGGGGGCTCTACCGCTGATGGCCGAGCGCCGCGAGGTGGAGCGGAGCGGAGAGGAGCTGGCCCGCCGGATCGCGACGATCGCCGACGACAAGAAGGCCGCCGACCTGGTTGCGCTCGACGTGCGCCCGCTGGTCGGCTACACCGACTTCCTGGTGATCTGCACGGCGCGCAACGAGCGCCAGGCGAAGGCGATCCACGATGACATCTACCACCAGCTGAAGCGGGAGGGGCGGCTGCCGGCCAGAGTCGAGGGGGAGCGGGAGGCGCAGTGGGTGTTGATGGATTACCTCGACTGCGTCCTCCACGTGTTCACGCCCGACCTCCGCGAGCGCTACCGCCTCGAGCAGCTCTGGGGAGAGGCTGAGCGCCTCGACGTCGCAGGCGCCCGCGGCGCCGCCTAGTCCTCGGGGACGATCTCGGCGTCGCCCTCGTGGCGGGGACCGAACGCCAGGATCTCGAGACCGTCAGGGCCGGCCTCCAGCGCGCGGGTGTGCGAGGGGCCCATCCGAACCGCGTCCATTGGCCCCATCTCGATCAGCTCGTCGTCGAGCTTGAGGCGGCCGCTGCCTGACAGCACCACATAGATCTCCTCGGCGTTCTTGTGCCGGTGGGCGAAGGGCTGACGCTGCCCTGGCTTCACCGCGATCAGGGCGAGGCCGGTTTGCTCGGCGTCGAGGTCGTGGTGGGGGAAGCGGGCCTCCTGGGTGTCTGAGAATCCGCCCTTGACGGCCAGATCCTCGCTCTCGCGGAGGTTCTTGATCGTGTAGCTCACCGCCGCGATTCTATGCCCAGGCATGCCGTCCGCCGCCGCCCGTAGGCTGCCGTCCGTGTCGAAGGAGCGTTTCCGGCGCGCCTTGCGCGGCTACGACCCCGAGGAGGTCGAGGCGGCGATCGCGGCGCGCGACGCCCGGCTGGCGCGCCTAGAGCGCGAGGCACAGCGGCTCGCCGAGCGGGTGGTGGAGCGCGAGAAGCGCCTCCAGGATGCTCTGGCGCGGCTGGGGGAGGGTTCCCCGCGGGCGATCGGCCTGCTGGGCCGCAGGATCGAGGACATCTACGCGCAGGCGCGCCGCCAGGCGACCAGGATCCGGATGAACGCGCTCGAGGACGCGGTCCAGATCTCCGAGCGGGTCAGCGAGCTCTCGCGGATGCGGGACGAGCTCGGCGCCCGGGTTGCCGAGCTTGCCGGGTTGGCGGGAATCCGGGTCAGCGCCGGCGAGCAGCGCCGGCCAGTCGGCACGAAACCCGCCCGGGTCGCCGCCGACGGGGTCTACGCCGGCCCGGTCGAGGTCGAGGTCGGCCCACTGAGCGACTTCGCCCAGCTGAGCGGCTTCGAGGACGCGGCGGCGGGGATCGACGGCGCCTCGGAGATCAGGGTGCGGCGCTTCGCGGAAGGTCGCGCCACCTTCTCGATGAGGCTCGGCGAGCCGGTGGAGCTCCTCCGCGAGCTCGAGGAGCGCGCCCCGTTCGAGTTCAAGGTCCGCGACACCCGCAACGACGGCCTCGTCCTCGACGTCGAGGACGACACTTCCGAGTCCCGCCGCGCCGCCTAGCCACGCGCGGCTCCGCTGCCCGGACTCCTGAGCGGGGACATCTACAATTCGCGCTCCCCGGGGCTATAGCTCAGTTGGGAGAGCGTTCGGCTGGCAGCCGAAAGGTCGGGGGTTCGAGTCCCCCTAGCTCCACTCGCCACCGACGAGATCACGGTCGGCGCCCATCAGTTGCGCAACCACTTCGGCTACTGGATGGACCGCGCCTCGGCCGGCGACGAGATCCTGATCACCCGCCACGGCCGTCGCTTCGCCCGCCTCGGACCCGCCGACTCACCTCCCGATCTCGCGACCACCGACGCGGATTGACCGCAGTAGGCTGGCGCCTCCACAAACCGGTCGAAGCGAGAGGAGGGTGAGAAGAGATGGCAACCGAGGTCACCGCCGAGTCGGTCGAGCGCCAGCTGGAGGCGCTGCTCGAGATCGAGAAGTTCCCGCCCCACGATGACTTCCGCAGCAAGGCGCTGGTTACCGACGACTCGCTCTACGAGGAGGCCGACCGCGACCTCGAGGGCTTCTGGGGACGTCAGGCCGATGAGCTGATCGACTGGTTCGAGCAGCCCAGCGAGACCCTCGACGACTCGAACGCCCCCTTCTACAGGTGGTTTGCCGACGGCACGCTGAACGCCTCCTACAACTGCCTCGACCGCCACGTCGAGGCCGGCAACGGCGACCGCGTCGCCTACCACTGGCGCGGCGAGGAGGGTGAGGAGCGGGAGATCACCTACGCCGAGCTCCACCGCGACGTCCAGCGCTTCGCCAACGCGCTCAAAGACCGCGGCATCGGCAAGGGCGACATCGTCGGGATCTACCTGCCGATGATTCCCGAGGTCGCGATCGCGATGCTCGCCTGCGCCCGCATCGGCGCTCCCCACAACGTCGTCTTCGGCGGCTTCTCCCCGGACGCAGTGCGGGAGCGGCTGGAGTTCTCCGAGGCGAAGGCACTGGTCACGGTCGATGGCGCCCGCCGCAAGGGCAAGGCGGCGCCGATCAAGAGTGCGGTCGATCCGGAGATCGCGGACCTCTCCTCGATCGAGACCGTCTTCGTCGTCCGCCACACCGGCGGGCCCTGCGAGATGCAGGAGGGGCGCGACCTGTGGTTCGGTGATGCGATCGAGGCGGCCGATCCGGAGTGCGAGCCGGAGCAGCTCGACGCCGAGCACCCGCTCTTCGTCCTCTATACCTCCGGCTCCACCGCCAAGCCCAAGGGTGTCCTCCACACCACCGGCGGCTACCTGGTCGGCGCCACCTTCACCCACCGCTACGTCTTCGACCTCAACCCGGAGTCGGATGTCTTCTGGTGCTCCGCCGACGTCGGCTGGGTCACCGGGCACTCCTACATCGTCTACGGCCCCCTCGCGAACGGGGCGACCAGCGTGATGTTCGAGGGCGCCCCCGACTATCCCGACAAGGACGTCTGGTGGGAGATCGCCGAGCGCTACGGGGTGACGATCCTGTACACGGCACCGACCGCGATCCGGGCCTGCATGAAGTGGGGGCCCGAGCACCCGGCCAAGCACGATCTCTCCTCGCTGCGCCTGCTGGGCACCGTCGGCGAGCCGATCAACCCCAAGGCCTGGCTCTGGTACTACGAGGTGATCGGCGCAGAGCGCTGCCCGATCGTCGACACCTGGTGGCAGACAGAGACCGGCCACATCCTGATCAGCCCGCTGCCCGGCGTCACCGAGACAAAGCCGGGATCAGCTACCAGGCCGCTCCCCGGGGTCGACGCCACCGTCCTCGACGAGGAGGGCAACGAGGTCGAGGGCCGCCAGGGTTACCTGGCCATCCGGCGGCCCTGGCCAGGAATGCTCCGCACCCTCTACCGCGAGGAGGACCGCTTCAAGGAGACCTACTACGCCAAGTTCGGCGAGACCACCTACTTCGTCGGGGACGCCGCCCGCAAGGACGAGGACGGCTACTTTTGGATCCTCGGCCGCGTCGATGACGTGGTCAACGTCTCCGGGCACCGGCTGTCCACCGCCGAGGTCGAGTCGGCGGTCGTCTCACACCCGAAGGTGGCCGAGTGCGCGGTGATCGGCCAATCCGACGACGACACGGGCCAGGCGATCTGCGCCTTCGTCACCCTGGAGGGCAACCTCGAGGGCTTCGAAGAGATCGAGAAGGAGATCCGCGACCACGTCGCCGAGCGGATCTCGAAGATCGCCCGGCCGAAGCGGATCATCTGGACCGGCGATCTGCCCAAGACCCGCTCTGGGAAGATCATGCGCCGCCTCCTCCGCGACATCGCCGAGGGCCGCGAGATGGGGGATGTGACCACCCTGCGCGACCCGGCGGTGATGGAGCAGCTCGAGTCGAAGGTCGAGGGGATCCGCTCCGAGGAGGGCTAGCGACCGCCAGGCGGTCGCGATTGGGCGCCGCTCGCGATCGAGCGAGCTCGCTCGAGAGCGGGCCGCGCCCGCTTCGGCAGCCGCAGCCGCACCCGCCAGGGCGCGCCGGAGAAGTTGAAGTTGGCGACGGTGGCGAAGCCCTCCTCATCCTCGCGAAGCGCCAGCAGCAGGTGGGCGACCCGGTCGCCAGCGGGCAGATCGCCCGACTCCGAAACGCGCACGCACCAGCAGTCCACCCGGCGCCCGCCGGGGCGAACCATCAACGCCCCCTCCTCGCCGACCAGCCAGGTTCCGAGCCGGCCGCGCTGAAGGGCGAGGCCCGTCTCGGAGACCAGCTCGCGCTCGTCATGAGCGAGCAGGTCGCCGAGCAGTCCCAGCGCGGTCTCCTCGGCCCCCGGCTCGGCGTCCCCACGGCGCGCGGCGCGGCGGTCGCTGCCAATCGGGACAACCGCGCGTGCCCCGCGCCCGGCCTGGATGTGGAGCACCGCGAGCCCATGGCCGAGGAAGACCGCCGCGGCCGGAGCGGCGAGGGGCTCGATCGCCACCAGAGCCACGGTCGGTGCCCCGAAGGTGATCACGACGCCGATGCTCCAGAGGGTCCAGCGGCGCCCATCGCGGCGCAGCGCCTTGTCGCTGGCGCGCCGGCGCCAGGGGATTGCCGCCGCTTCGGCGAGGCTCGATGAGACGGGTTGCTCCTTGGCTACGCCGACGGAGCATCCTCGCATCTCCATTACTAGCCGCCTGAGATCGGGCGCCGCATCACCACGAGCTCGGCGTCGAGGGGCAGCTCGCGCACGACCTCGGCGGTGCCGTCGGGGCCGCTGACGCTCGCGAGCATCCCCTGATCGAGCTCGCGCCTGAACGCTCTCACCGCGGCCTCCTCGGAGGTGGCGTCGCCGGCATTCCAACTCGCCAGCTCGGTGTGACCGCTCCGATCCAGCCTGATCAACCGCGACATGTCCTGAACCTCCTTTCCTCTCCTCGGGTCCAATATACGCAGCGAAACACGCCTTGCTCGGCAAGCCCGCCCGTCCGCCCCCAGAGGAAATCCCCGCAGTTTGCACGGATGCCGGAGACCAGGGTCTTGTAAAGACTTCGCTCGTACTCCCGAAAGCAAAGGAACGAAAAATGCTAGGACGCAAGCAAGAGGAGCACGAGAAGACGGCCGTCGAGCACCTCGAAGCCGCTCTCGAGGACCTCAACCAGGCCCGCGAGCAGGCTCAGGAGGAGCTCCGCGGCAAGATCGATTCGGTGATCAGCCGCGCGCGTGAGACGCTCGACGAGCTGCGCTCGGACGTGGAGGAGCGCGCCGAGCACCTGAAGGAGAGCGTCGAGTCCCGCCGGCACAAGGACGAGGCCAACGTCTGACTCCGGAGCGCCACGAGGGCCAGTGGCTCGCGCCTAAACTGGCCCTCGATGGCGCACCCGGAGGCAACCAGCGATCCGGCGCCCGGCTCCGACGCCGAGCGCTACGACCCGGCCGCGATCGAGGGCCGCTGGCAGCGGGTCTGGGAGGAGGAGGGGACCTGGGTGGTCCCGAACCCGGGCGAGCCGGGCTTCGACCCCGAGAAGCCGAAGAGCTACGTGCTCGAGATGCTTCCGTATCCATCCGGTGACCCGCACATCGGCCACCTGAAGACCTACTCCGTGGGCGACGCGATCGCCCACTTCCGCCGCCGGCGGGGCTACCGGGTGGTGCATCCGATGGGCTACGACGCTTTTGGCCTGCCGGCGGAGAACAACGCGATCGAGACCGGCGAGCATCCTCGCGAGGCCACCGAGAAGTCGATCGCCTCCCTCCGGGAGCAGTTCAAGCGCTGGGGGATCTCGATCGACTGGACCCGCGAGCTCGGCACCCACGAGCCCTCCTACTACCGCTGGACGCAGTGGATCTTCCTGAAGCTCTACGAGCGAGGGCTGGCGCATCGCCACGAGGCCCCAGTGCAGTGGTGCCCCAACGATGCGACCGTCCTCGCAAACGAGCAGGTGATCGACGGTCGCTGCGAGCGCTGTGGGGCGCTCGTCGAGCAGCGCAAGCTGGAGCAGTGGTTCTTCCGGATCACCGAGTACGCGCAGGAGCTGCTCGACGACATCGAGTCGCTTGAGTCCTGGCCGGAGAACGTGCTGACGATGCAGCGCAACTGGATCGGGCGGTCCGAGGGCGCCGAGGTCACCTTCCGTTGCGAGGAGCTCGATCTCGACTTTCCCGTCTTCACCACCAGGCCCGACACGCTCTTCGGCGCCACCTTCTTCGTTCTCGCCCCCGAACACCCCGAGGTGGAGAAGCTCGCAGAGGGAACCGGGAACGAGGCGGCCGTCCGCGACTACGTGAACGAGTCCGCGCGTGCCTCAGCCGAGGAGCGGGCCGATCAGGAGCGCCAGAAGACCGGCGTGCCGCTCGGTCGCGAGGTCGTCAATCCGGTGAACGGCGACCGGATCCCGATCTTCGTCGCCGACTACGTGCTGATGGAGTACGGGACCGGGGCGATCATGGCCGTTCCCGCCCACGACGACCGGGACTACGAGTTCGCCACGGCCTTCGAC
>JBOGZE010000179.1:0-4260 GCA_050697055.1 Solirubrobacterales bacterium | reverse complement strand
CCCCCATGAAGGCGATCACCACCGCCTCGTTCACGGCTCTACCGACGCCCTCGGCGCCTCCGGACGCAGTCATCCCCTTGTAGGAGCAGACGATCGCGATGATCGCCCCGAATAAGGTCGTCTTCAGCACCGACCCCCAGAGGTCCGTAACCGAGGCGTTGTTGAAGAGGGTCGCGAAGAACCCGCCGAGCGGCTCGTTGTAGAGCATCTCGGCGCCGATCCCGCCGACGATGCCGAAGATCAGCGCGTAGATGTCCATCAGGCCTGTGATCAGCATCAGCGCCAGGAAGCGCGGGACCACCAGGTTCTTGATCGGATCGACGCCGAGAACCTGGAGGGCGTCGAGCTCCTCGCGGATCTTCCGGGCGCCGAGGTCGGCGGTGATCGCGGTGCCGGCGACGCCGGCGACGACGACGGCGGTGACGAAGGGAGCGAACTCACGGATCGAGGCGAGGACGAAGAAGCCGCCGAGGCGGTCGAGCGCCCCGAATAGCGAGAGGAAGTTGGCCGCCTGCAGCCCCGGGGCGCCGAAGCCGAAGGCGAGGGTCGAGATCATCATCGGGAACCAGCAGAGCTGGAGGGCGAAGAGGAACTGGCCGATGAACTCGCCGCCGTACGGGTAGGGCGGGCGGATCGCGGAGACCACCGTCTTCGCGGTCAGGATCATCATGTCCCCCACCTGCTCAAAGAGCGATTTCGCGGGGAGGAATGCCCTGTCGGCTACTGATCTGACCAATTTCTCTCCTCCGGGCCCGGTCTGGCCCCCCAACCGACGGAGGCGCAACGGCCCCGCGTGCGATCACGACCGGCGGCCACAAACACCGCCGCCGAATAACACACACCGAAGAGTATGTGATCGATCCCCGAATCGCCACCCCCAACCGTGAGCTTGGGCCTGGTGGTAGGCTCCGGCCGCCTTTGGAGGAGAACGACTCCACATCGCTTCTCCTGCGAGTGCGCGGTCGCCTGGGGATGGGGCTCCTCCTCGCTCTCTGCAGCATCGGCATAGCCGGATGCGGTGGCGGCGAGCGCCAGGACGCGGACGAGCCCGAGGGCGAGTTTCCCGTCGACATAGTCAACGCCTCGTTCGCCAGCAAGCAGCGCCTGGCCGAGACCTCCGACCTTACCCTCTCGATCGCCAACACCGGGGAGGAGACGATCCCGGACCTTGCGATCACGATCTGGACCGACGCCGAGGCCGCGCCAGGCGAGGGGGACACGACGACCGAGGAATCCGGACCGAAGGCGCAGGGCTCGTTCTCGGTGCTCTCCGCACAGCCCAACCTCGCGATTCCCTCCCGCCCGGTCTGGATCCTTGAGGAGGGCTATCCCAAGCTCGCCGGGGAGACCGCCTCCGCCGGTGCCGAGGCGGCGCAGACCGACACCTTCAGCTTCGGCCAGCTGGATCCCAACGAGCCGCGTGAGATCGTCTGGCGCCTGACCCCGGTGCAGCCCGGCACCTACACGGTCCACTACCGGATCGCCGCCGGCCTCCAGGGCGACGCGGTGGCGGTCACCGACGACGGCAGCATCCCCGAGGGCGAGTTCGTGGTCGTGATCAGCGACGTCCCGCCCCAGACCCGTGTCGATGACTCGGGCAACGTCGTCCCGATCGAGAAGGGCGACATCATCGGCCAGGCCGGGACCGAGGAGCAGAAGTCCGAGGTCGGTGGCAGTGGCGGCACCTCCACCAGCCCTTAACCGCGCCTAACCGACCCTTTCTACAGTCCGCCGGATGATTCGCAACCGGGGTTGGGTTCTGGCGGGCATGCTGACCGCGCTGCTGGTGGGCTTCCTAGCGGTCGTGGCGGGCTGCGGAGGAGGCGACGGCGACGAGACCGGCTCGCAGGCGACGACCAGCGTCGAGCGAACTGAGACGAGCGGGAGCGGCGGCGGGCGCGTCGCCCTGGAGAGAGTGGGCGAGTTCGACCAGCCGACCTACGTCGCCCAGGCTCCCGGCAGCAACGATCTCTACGTGGTCGAGAGACAGGGCCGGCTTCGGATCGTTCGCGATCGGCAGACCCTTGAGCGGCCGGCGCTCGACCTCAGCGCCGAGGTCTCCGCCGAGGGCGAGCAGGGACTGCTCTCCGTCGCCTTCGATCCCGACTTCGCCAGCTCGCGGCTGCTGTACGTCTACTTCACCGGCTCGGACCAGGACCAGCACGTAGTTGAGTTCAAGGCCGGCGACGATGGCATCGTCGAGGAAGGCAGCCGGCGCGAGGTTCTCCGGATGGATGACTTCGCCTCCAATCACAACGGCGGGCTGCTCCTCTTCGGCCCGGACGGTCACCTCTACATCGGCACGGGCGACGGCGGGATCGCCAACGACCCGGAGCGAAACGGGCAGGACCTCGGTTCGCTGCTCGGCAAGATCCTCCGGATCGATCCTGGCCGCTCAGGAGACCAGCCTTACGGGATCCCCGCTGACAACCCCTTCGTAGACCGGGCTGGGGCGCGGCCGGAGGTCTACTCCTACGGGCTTCGCAATCCCTGGCGCTTCAGCTTCGACAGGGAGAACCAGGCGCTGACGATCGGTGACGTCGGCCAGAACACACTCGAGGAGGTCGACTACACGCCGGCGGGCGAGGCGCGCGGCGCGAACTTCGGCTGGTCGGCATTCGAGGGAACGGAGCGCTTCAACCAAGACCAGGAGGCGCCCGGCGCCGTGCCTCCGATATTCACCTACGGCCGCGACGAGGGCTGCTCGATCACCGGCGGCTATGTCGTCCGCGATCCCACTCTGCCATCGCTGACGGGGCGCTACATCTACGGCGACTACTGCGCGGGCGAGTTGCGCAGCTTCGTGCCCAGCGTCGCCGGCGCCCGCAGCGACCGCTCCCTGGGCCTGGAGGTGAGCAGCCTCAGCTCCTTCGGCGAGGACGCCGCCGGTCACATCTATGCGACCTCCCTGGATGGGCCGGTACTCAGGCTGGTGGGCGAGTAGCGCATCCAGGGACGCGAGCCGGTGTTCTGAGCGACAGGCGATGAAGCTGTCTGCAAAAACGGGGCGGGCCGCGCGCGCCATCTCGCTGCTCGTCCTCGCCCTCGGGGCAGCGACCGTGCTCCCGCAGACGGCTGCGGCATTGCCGCCGACCGGGGATGGCAGCGGCGGCTTCGGCCTCACCCCGATCGGGAGCTTCAGCGAGCCGGTCGAGATCGTCGACGCGCCCGGGAAGAAGAACAGGAAGCTGCTCTTCGTCGCCGAGCAGGCGGGGCGGATCGTCGTCCTACGCAAGGGGGTGGCGCAGGCGCGGCCCTTCCTCGACATCAGCTCCCAGGTGATGAACGCAGGGGAGCAGGGCTTCCTCTCGATCGCCTTCCACCCGCGGTACGAGAATAACCGGCGCTTCTACGTCTACTTCACCAACCCGATGGGCGACAACGAGGTGGTCGAGTTCAAGCGGTCGAAGCGCTCCCGCCTGATCGCCAACCCAGCGACGGCGCGACTAGTTCTCTATCTCCCCCACCCGACCTTCGGCAACCACAACGGGGGGCAGCTCCAGTTCGGCCCCGGCAGGCTGCTGTTCATCGGCCCGGGCGACGGCGGGGCGGGCGGCGACCCGCCCAACAATGCCCAGAACCCGAACAGCCTGCTCGGCAAGCTCCTCCGGATCGACCCGCTGCCGCAGGTGGCGAAGAAGAAGCGGAAGGGCAAGAAGAAGGGCCGGGCGGCAAGAGCGCCCCTGCCCTATGGAGTCCCCGGCGACAACCCCTTCGTCGGCCAGCCGGGCCTCGACGAGATCTACTCGCTGGGGCTGAGGAATCCGTACCGCTTCACCTTCGACTCGCTCACCGGCGCGATCGCGATCGGGGACGTCGGCCAGGGCTGCCGCGAGGAGATCGACTACCGCGGACCGGGCCGGGCCCGCGGCGCCAACTTCGGCTGGTCGCGCTTCGAGGGTAACTTCCTCTACGACCCCTCACGGTCCGCCCCGGGCGCGATCTTCCCGATCCGCGAGTACGACAACGTCGGCGCAGGCCCGTCGTGCTCGCCGCTGGGCGGCTTCTCGGGCTCCGCGGTGATCGCCGGATACGTGGTCCGCGATCCCCGCCTCGCCCACCAGTACGGGCGGCTGCTCTACACCGACTTCGCGAGCGATGAGATTCACAGCCTGATCCCCTCCGAGGGGGGCGCCGCCGATGACCAGCCGACCGGCATCTTGGTGCCCGGCGGCCAGCCGGACTCGTTCGGGGAGACCCGCGGGGGCGTCCTCTGGGTGGTCTCGCATTCCGGGCCGGTCTACCGGCTGGACCCCGCGT
>JBOGZE010000178.1:0-17574 GCA_050697055.1 Solirubrobacterales bacterium | reverse complement strand
CCATGTGGCCGACCTCCTTCGCGCTGAAGGAGTTGACCGCCGCCGAAGAGAAAAAGATCGGCGCGCTAGTGAAGAAAGCGGTGAGCTGAGGAAAGCGGTGAGCTGAGGACTGAGCTCGCCACTGTCCTAGCCGCTTCCCATGCAAAGCGGCGCTCCGACGATTCGGCTTGGGCGCTACTCCTTCCGCGTGCCACCGGAATCGAGCCGTGCGCGAAACCAATCGACGCACACTTCGGCTCTGATCCCAAGGGAGGCGCTTGCCGTGCGGAACTCACCGAACCGGCACGCCAGCGGGCACGCTCGGACCAGCGGTCACCCGCTGATCCGCTCGCTCGAACCCGGTGAGGAGTGGTCCTGGTGCTTCGTCGATGACGTCGCGTGCTGATACCCCAGGTGAGCGGCGAAACACGGATCCCGCCCTCACCCCTCGGCGGCTAGCGTCGCCCGTGGTCGCCGGGGACTCTGAGATCGCCCTCCAATTCGGCATCTCGGTCGTGCCGCTGACTGAGAGGCTCGACCAGATCCGCGAGTTGGTGCGCGCGGCCGACGGAGCCGACCTCGACCTCGTCGGCATCCAGGATCACCCCTACCAGCACCATTTCCTCGACACCTGGTCGCTGATACCGGCGCTGCTCGCCGAGACGAGGCGCATCTCGTTCTTCACCGACGTCGCGAACCTCCCGCTGCGCCCGCCGGCCGTGATGGCGAAGGCCGCCGCGTCGCTCGACGTGCTCAGCGGCGGCCGCTTCGAGCTCGGCCTCGGCGCCGGCGGCCTCCCGGACATCATCGCGGGCTTCGGCGGTCCGCGGCGAACTCCGGGCGAGTCCGTGGAGGCGCTCGAAGAGGCGATCGATGTGATCAGGTTGCTGTGGTCGGCCGAACGCTCGGTGTCATTCGACGGGAAGCACTACCGGCTCGATGACGCCCGTCCGGGCCCCCAACCCGCGCACCCGATCGGCATTTGGGTCGGAGCGTTCAAGCCGCGGATGCTCCGCCTCGTCGGTCGCAAGGCCGACGGCTGGCTGCCGTCGCTTGGGGTGATGAGCCGAGATGAGCTGCGCGTCGGCAACGAGCGGATCGACGCGGCCGCGGAGAAGGCGGGCCGTGACCCAGGCTCGATCCGGCGGATCATCAACGTCCAGGGCATGATCGGCGAAGGGTCCGTGCCATCCCGGTCGGAGCTTCCAGTGGGGTATCTGGCCGGCGAGCCAATCGCCGGACCGGCCGACTGGTGGGTCGAGACGCTCGTGGGTTTCGTGGCCGATGGCTTCGACACGCTCGTGTTCTGGCCGGTCGACCCAGAGCCCGGCCAGGTCGAGCTACTGGCCGGCGACGTCGTGCCGCAGCTCCGCCGGTCCGGAGCGAGCGAACCGGGGGAGTAGCGTTCGAGCATGTCCACCGAGTGGCCACCGCTCGCTTACGACTCGTGGAGCGCGACCTGCGACACGCTCCACGCACATACGCAGATCCTCGGGAAGCTTGCTGTGGAACTCGCCCCACCCGAACCGCAGCTTCAGCACGCCGCCCTCCAGCTCACGGCACGCGGCTGGGAGACGCGCGCGCTGCCGGCGCCCGACGGCTCGGGGGCCATCGTTGCCGCTCTCGATCTGCGCACGCACGAGGCGGTCGTCGAGCACAGCAGCGGCCGAGAGACACGGATTGCGCTGACGCCCAACCGGCCCGTCGCCGAGGTGACGCGCGAGGTGCTGGAGGCCGTCGGACGCCTGGCCGGAGCAGTTGAGATCAATCCGATACCCCAGGAGGTGCCCTGGGAGGTGCCCCTCGACAAGGACTACGAGCATGCGAGCTATGACGCTGATCAGGTGGCGGTCTACTTCGACGCCGCCACCCGCGCGGCGCTCGTCCTGGCCGAGTTCCGGGCGCCCTTTCGGGGGCGCTCGACGCCGGTCAACGCCTGGTGGGGCACCTTCGACCTCGCGGTCAGCTTCTTCTCGGGACTGCCGGCCGATCCACCGTCAGACGACTTCATCCTGCGGAACGGAGGGGATGCCCAGCAGGTGGGGGTCGGCTGGTGGCCGGGGGATCCGAACCACGCGCGAGCCGCCTTCTTCTCCTTGGCGTACCCGGCACCCGATGGCTTTGCCGACGCGGACCTGATGAGCCCCGCCCCGGGGCGCTGGGACGGGCAACTTGGTGAGTACATACTCGACTGGGAGGACGTCCGGGAGACCCCCGATCCAGCTGCCCTCGTGCTGGAATTCGCTCACTCGGCCTTCCGCCACGCCTGTGCGGTGTGCGAGTGGGACCCCGTTCTCGCGGCCACGGCAGAGGGTGTGCCGCCGCCGATCAGGTGACGGGGAGAATTCGCTTGCGGCATCGACGCCCCGTAGGCAGGTGATCGCTCCCGCCTCCAACGGGCTGACTCCGGTCGGCGATCGCGACCACACCCTCGGCGCCGAGGAGCCCGAGCTGGCCCTGGTCGAGTACGGAGACTTCGGCTGCCCGTTCTGCTTCGCAGCCAGCCGGCCGGTGAAGTCGCTGCTTGAGCGGTACGAGACCCTGAGGCTGGTCTGGCGTCACTTTCCGGACCCTGAGCTTCATCCCGGGGCCGATCTCGCCGCGGAGCTTTCCGAGCTGGCCGCAGAGAGTGGAGAGTTCTGGCAGGCGCATTCGCTGCTCCTGGCCGGTCGGGAACGCTTTTCGGCGGAGGACCTGCTCTCCGTGGCACGAAGGCTCGATCTCGACCTGTCAGACGTCGAGTCGGCGCTTCGCGACCGCACTTATCGCGAGCGGGTCCTCGAGGACGTGGCCGGTGCCAAGAAGGCCGGAGTCCACGCCACACCGACCTTCTTTCTCGGCAACGAACGGCTCGACCGCCACCGGAGCCAGCTCGCTCAGCTTGTTCCCGCGATTCTGGAGGGAGGTGACGCCGCAGCGTCTCCCCAACCATCTCCCGAACAGCCGAGGAGTCAGAGGAACTGAGGAGGCCTCCAGGCGCCGAATCGGCCCTCAGCAGAGTTGGGCTCGACGCCTGACACGTAACTCATAATCCGAAGAACGCAGGTTCGAGTCCTGCCCGGCCCATGAAAGCCCCGCAAAGCGGGGCTTTCTATTGCTCGAACGCGTCTCCCAGGACGGTCTCCCCAAGAATCCGTTGCTGGGACGCCTCATTGGTCGATCACCACCTTGCCTGAGGCGGGCACGCCGTCCAGTCCGAGCACGCCCGCGACGGTGCGGACGGCCAGTATCTCGTCGTGCGGCGCTTGCCCGGCAAGCGCGATCACGGTGCCCTCGAGTGCTCCCCAGAATGCCAGCGCAACCGCTTTGGCGGGCGGTCCCGGTGGAAGCGACCCCTCTCTGCGCCCCGTGTCGATCAGGCCGGCGCAGCGCTTGACCAGGAGTTTCGAAACCTGCTGGATCTTCCGCCCGACCGGATGGTCCTGGCCGCTGAACTCGAGCCTCAGCGCCATCATGACGCGGGCAACGTCGCGTCGGCAGTAGACGGCGTGACCGCGCGCCAGCGTGATCAGCGCAGCCACCGGATCGGGCTCTTGCTCGGCCAGCCCGTCCACCTCGCGCCTCCACGTCTCGTCGACCCACTCGAGCACCGCGAGGGCCAGATCCTCCTTGTCCTTGAACTGGTGATACAGGGCGCCCCGCGTGTAGCCGGCCTCGCGCGCCACCTGTTCGAGCACCAGGTTTCCGTAGCCGTAGCGGGAGAGGCCCCTCGCCGCCGACTCGAGCAACGCGCTCCGCGAGCGGGCGCTGCGCTCAGCCTGGGTAAACCGCTGGCGGGTTGCCGGCGCCTCCGGCGTCGATCGGCTCATCGAAGGCGAGGCACGTACATGCATGTATGTATAGTACCGTCATGTGAGGAGATCTTCCCGTGTGCACGAGTACAGCCCCGCCCTCGAACTCAGGATCTCTCCGTCGCAGGGACCGTTTCGCGGAAGCCGCACGACCTGCTGAACACGATCTGAGGTGGCGGATCGCGGAGGGCTCGGCGTGAACGTCCCGCTGATCGTCGCCGGATCCCTCGCCATCCTCGGTGCCGGCATCCACGGAGTGGGAGGCGAGGTCCTCGTAGTGAGAAAGCTGTCGCCGGGAATGCTGCCGTCCAGTCGCTTCGGTGGTCCGGGGATGACCAAGTCGATGATCCACATCACGTGGCACATGACGACCATCGCCTTTCTCACCGTCGGGTCCGCGCTCCTCCTGTCAGGCTCGGTCCTCCACGGCGATACAGCCCGGGGGATCGGCCTGGTAGCCGCCGGCGCGTCCACCGGCTTCGCGGCGCTCGCGGTGGGGCTGGGGGCTGCCTACACGCAATCCCCTCGATCCCTGTTCCGCCACCCCGGTCCCACCGTGCTCACCGCCACCGCGGCGCTGGCGTGGTGGGGAGCTCTTTGAAGAAGATGCATCGACAGAGGACGAAGGCGGAAAACGAATGAGGCTCCCAAACACCGCGCACACCTCCCGGCCCTGGCGCATCCACGAGCTCACCCGCGACTTCCGGCTCGAGGACGTGTGGGAGTTGCCGACGCCGGGCGGCCGGGACGACTTCCCTCGGCTGGTGGAGGGGATTGCCTCGGGCGACCCGTCGCAAGGCTCCTCCCGCGCCGTCCGCACGCTCTGGGCGATCCGGTGGAAGGTCGGGGAGCTGCTCGGTTGGGACGGCCCGGACGCCGGCCTCGGCTCCAGGGTGCCGACGCTCCGCGACCGGTTGCCGGTGGATCTGCGCGACTCCCCATCCGGCCCGAACTTCGACGCGCTCCCCTTCACCTCGCTCTACCTGCTAGACGACGAGTGGGCCGCGGAGATCGCCAACCGGACCATGCACGGGGTCATGCACATGGGCTGGGTCCCAGACGGGACCGGCGGCTACCGCGGCCAGATGGCCGTCCTCGTCAAGCCAAACGGAATGCTCGGGACCGGCTACATGGCCGCAATCAGACCGTTTCGGCATCTGATCGTGTACCCGGCGATGATGCGACAGATCGAGCGGGAGTGGCGGGCGCGCGCCGGCGATCCGACACCGGCGCACGCCTAGCTACTTGCTCGGAACGGCGCGGGTGCCGACCATGAATCGGGGCACTGCCATCGGCCTTCTCGACCGACTGCACAAGGCGCAGAACGAGTTCTACGCGGGCGGCTCTGGCGCTGCCCTTGAGCAGCTCCTCGCTCCGAGCATCACGTGGACCGTCCCCGGCGACAATCGCATCGCCGGGACCTACCGTGGTCTCGAGGAGGTGCTCGATTACTTGCGACGACGACGAGACCTCGCCGATCACACGTTTCAGATGAAGCGACGAGACGTTCTTGTCGGCGACGGAGACCGACTCGCCACGCTCACCGACGGGTTCGCCACGATCCGCAACGTCGACCATCACTGGTCCACCGTGGGCTTGTACGACGTCATCGATCAGCAAATCACAGCGTGCTGGCTGCTCCCGCTCGACCAGCACGCGTTTGACTCCATCTGGGTCTGAGCCAACGTGGAGCCACTTGGCAGGAGAGCGATCGGACCGCACGGGTACCCGGTCTCGCCGTCAAGCGGAGGGCGCCGGTCTATACGGACGCGCTTCAGTTTGTCCTGAGCTTGGGATGAGGCCTTGGTCCCGGGGCGGCTCAGGACGAGGCAAATGCGCTGAAGAGCGAGGGGTTCGTCTCGGGGATCAACCAGAACTACTTCGGAAAAAGCGAAAGACCAGGGGTGATTTGGGCCTCTCCGCGACGTTCCAGCTGGGATCGCCCGAGCAGGCGCAGGCTCAGTTGAACCGCGACCTGGCGCTCTTTCTGCGGGAACAAGGTCCCTGGAAGCGGTTCACGGTGCCCGCCATTCCTGGCTCCCAGGGGCTGCGCGACAAGATTGATCGCGGCGGCGCCAGCAACGTGCTCTTCACCGATGGCGACTACTCCTACGTGGTGGGCAGGTTCGTGTTGCGTGGCGGAACCGGCGCCGGGCAGGCAACCAACGCCGCCATCCACCTCTACAACCGCGTCCATGGCGCTGCCGTGTGTCCTTAGCGCGCTTCCTAATCCGAGGGTCGGAGGTTTGAGTCCCCCCGCCGATGAAGCCCCGCCAACACTGCTCCTCTCAATGCAAAGGAGCGGTCCGGAGGTCGTCTCGCTCGCGGCTGCTTTGCGCGACGAGGAGCACTGCCGCCTCGCAGTGCTTGGTTTCGCGCGAAGCGACAGTGATTCCGCGGAACCACTTGGCTACCGGTCGTCATCTCAAGGGAGGTGGGCCGGGCTACTTCTTCAGTCCGGCCGCTTCAAGGGCTTGCGTTCGGTCCAGGTAGGCCTTGAAGCGCACAATCTTTCCGTCGCCCAATTCGTAGAGCTGCGTGATGCGGTGCGACTGAACCTCGATGCCGCTGTCCTTGCCTCGCCCGGACTCCGAAGCGATCACCACGACGGTGTCGCCTCTACCTTCGAGTATTTCCTCGGGGGTCGCGCGATAGTCATCCCACGCTCCCAGCCAGAACCAGGTTCGGTGGCTGCTCGTAACGCATGGGAAGCAGAGGTGGGTGACCCCCTAGCCAGACGCGGAGTCGCGCGAGATACTGGTCCTGGCGATGTCGGAGGAGAACGTCAAGTTCGTGCTCGACGGGTACGGACGCTTCAACGCCGGGGAGAGAGTGCCGGAGCTGTGGTTCTTTACTCCGGACGCCGAATACCACGCCGCCCGCGAGGATCCCGATTCCGCGATCCATCGGGGGATCGACGCCCTCAGACGGCACTATGCCCACTGGGTCGACTCGTATCCCGATCTCACGGTCGAGCCTCTGGAGGCGAAAGGAAACGGGGACAAGGTCTTCCTCTGGGTGCGCTTCAGCGGTCATGGAGAAGGAAGCGGGGTCCCGGTAGAGATGGAGTTGGCGCACGTCATCACCATGCGGGATGGCAAGGCCGCGCGCACCGTCGAGTACTTCGACAGGGCAGAGGCGCTCGAAGCCGCCGGGCTGCGCGAATAGCTGGCGGACTACTGCTTTGACGAAGAGCAGCAGCGTCGGTGCACGTTGACCGCGCGCCTCCTCGCGCGTGAAACCGAGCGTGAGGTGGGAGCGCCGCAACAAAGTCGGTCGAGCGACTGGACTCTCCCTAGGGGCCGGGCACAATCACCGTATGCCCGCGATCGGCCTCCTGGGCGACGTGATGCTGGGCCGCTCCGTCGGGGACAACCTGGGAGCAGAGCCCGGGACGGAGCTCTGGAGCGAGGAGCTGCGCTCACTCTGCGCGTCTCTCGACCTGATGGTCTGCAACCTGGAGTGCTGCGTCGCGGGGCGTGGGGAGCGCACCCGCCGCATCCCGGGCAAGCTGTTCTTCTTCCGCGCGCCCCCCTCGGCGGTTACGGCGCTGCAGGCAATCAACGTACGCGCGGTGTCGCTCGCCAACAACCACGCACTCGACTACGAGGAGGAGGCTCTCGCGGAAACCCTCGAGCTACTGGCCGGCGCGGGTGTCGCCGCCGCGGGTGCGGGCCGCGGTGCTGAAGCGGCGCGTCGCCCCGCCGTGGTCGAGGCGGGTGGGCGGAGAGTGGGACTCGTGTGCGTCTCGGACCATCCGCGAGAGTACGCGGCGGGCTCCGCGACGTACGGGATCGCTCACGCCGATCTGCTGCGCGGGGTACCGGACTGGCTGCTAGACGAGGAGGCGCGGGTGGGCGACCGATGCGAGCTGACGATCGTCTTCCCCCACTGGGGCCCAAACATGAGCGCCGCGCCCCGACCCTGGCAACGCCAGGCCGCCACCGCTCTCCAGGATGCGGGCGCGAGCCTCGTCGCCGGGCATTCGGCCCACCTGTTCCACGGGATCGAATGGAACGAGAGAGGACCGGTGCTCTTCGACCTCGGGGACGCCCTCGATGACTACCGCGTCGATCCGGTGCTGCGCAACGATCTCGGGGTGCTCGCTATCTGGCGGCCGGGCGCCGGAGACGAGGAGCTGGAGCTGGTGGGGTTGAAACTGGAGTTCTGCTACACGCGCCTGGCGCGGGACGCGGACGCCGAGTGGATCGCAGCGCGGCTGCACAGCGCCTGCGCGGAACTCGGCACGCGGGTCGAGCGGATGGCCGAAAACCGCTTCCGCATCAGGCCGGGCTGATGCGGAAGCCGCAGCGACAGCGCGCCAAACGCAGGGCGCAGCGATGCCTTTGGCACGCGTGAACGCTAGAGCGCCTGCGCCTACTTCACGACCCGATTCTCAGGGTGTCATGCCGTCCTTCCGGCGTCAGCCTCCTCGTCCTCGTCGTGGCGGCGCCACCACGCATTCGAGGACGGCAGGCCGTCCTCGTCACGCCCTGAGGGCGACGGGCGAAGATCATGGCTTCGTCTCGGCGGCGATCCGCCCGGCGGCCCGCTCGCGATGTCCGCTTCCAGCGAGGTGGGCGAGCGCCGAGGGCCACCAGACGCGGTCGCTGATGTCGAGCACCAGCGCCGGCACCAGCAGCGACCTGACCAGGAAGGTGTCGATCAGGACGCCGACCGCGATCGTGAATCCGATCTCGGTCAGCGCCACCAGCGGCAGGACCGCCAGGGTGGAGAAGGTGCCGGCCAGGACCAAGCCCGCCGAGGTGATCACCGCCCCGGTCACGGCCAGGCCTCTGATCGTCCCGTCGCGCGTGCCGTGCGCGTGAGTTTCCTCGCGCACGCGCGCCATCAGGAAGATGTTGTAGTCGATGCCCAGCGCCACCAGGAAGATGAACGCGAACAGCGGCAGATCGGGGGGCATGCCCGGGAAGTCGAAGACGTTCTCGAAGAAGAATGCCCCGATGCCGAGCGCTGCGAAGTAGGAGACGATCACCGTCCCGATCAGCACCAGTGGCGCCGTGATCGCCCGCAGCAGGGCCGCCAGGATCAGGAAGACCACGACCAGCGCGATCGGCACGATCAGCCGGTTGTCGCGCGCCGCCGACTGGCGCAGGTCGTACTCCTCGGCCGTCGGGCCGCCGACCAGCACCTCGTCGCCGGCCGCTGCCTCGACGGCGTTCCGAATGCCCGGGATCAGGTCGAATCCGGCCGTGCTGTAGGGATCCTCGTCGAGCGTGAGCTCGAGCTTGGTTCCCGCCGGTCCCTGCTCCAGCTGAGGCGAGACCTTTGCGACTCCAGGGGCCCGAGCCGCGGCCGTGCGGACGGCATCTAGCTTCCCCTCATCGGTGACCAGGACGTTGGTCGGCGCGTTCGCCCCCGCGGGGAAGCCCGCTTCGAGGAGCTCCTGGCCTTGGACCGAGTCGACGTCGTTGCGGAACTGGTTGCCGGATGTCAGATCGCTGTTGAGGAAGGAGAGCCCGGCGATCATCACCGCGAGCACGGCGGTGGTCCCGACCCAGACCCGCCGCGGGGCTCGGCCGACCCAGTCAGCGATTCGTCGCCAGACGCCGTGCGTGAAATCGGCGCCATGTGTGCCGACGCGCGGGATGAACGGCCAGAACGCCCTCCGCCCGAACACGGTCAGCAGGGCGGGGAGAATGGTCAGCATCGAGAGCATCGCCATCGCGATGCCCATCGCGCCGATCGGCCCGAGGCCCGAGGTCCCGGTGACCTCGGCCAGCGACAAGGTCAGTAGCGCCGCCATCACCGTCCCGCCGGAGGCGAGGATGACGGGACTCGTCCGGCGCAGCGCCACGCGGATGGCGTCGTGCTTGTCCTCGTGCCGGCGCAGCTCCTCGCGGTAGCGCGAGACCATCAGCAATGCGTAGTCGGTCCCGGCGCCGAAGACCAGGACCGGGAGGATGCCTCCGGACTGACCGGTGACGGTGACGCCCGCGTCGGCGATCAGATAGCCGAGCCCGCGCGTGGTCACCTCGGCGAGAAGCACCGAGAAGAACGGGATCATCCAGAAGATCGGGCTGCGGTAGATGACGATCAGCAGGAGGAGCACCAGGGCGGCGGTCGCGTAGAGCAGGGTGCCGTCGATGTCATTGAAGACTTCGACCGCGTCGGCCGCGAAGCCGGCAGGCCCGGTCACCTCTGCCTCGAGGCCGCCCGGCAGCGAGCCGAGTTCGGACTTGATCTCCTCAGGCGTGTCGGTGAGGAGGTCCTCCGCGTCGCCGCTGGCTTCCTCGGGAACCGTGATCGGGGTCGTCAGCAGCGCGGTGCCGCCCGTCGGCCGAGATCAGCGGCGGGCCGGTCTCGGCGACGGTCTCGGGCCGCTCGGCGTTGATCGCCGGTCGTACCCGCTCGTTGATTGCCGTGCGTACCTGCTCGATCGCGGCCTGATCCTCGGTGGTCAGCCCACCGTCGCGATGAAAGACGGTGATCGCGTCGGCCTGGTCGTCCGAGGGAAAACCCTCGAGTTGGTCGATCGTCTTCACTGACTCGGCGTTGGCCGGGAGGTAGTCGGCGGGATCGTTCTCCTGAGCGTCCTCGAACTTGCCCGCCAGGGGGCCGATCGCCATCAGGATCACGACCCAGGCGGCGATCACCGCGAACTTCGTGCGACGGCCGCCGGGAAGCTGGGCGAACGAGCCGGCCATTGAGCGAAGTCTCTGTCTCACTGGAATCCCCTCAGGTCTTGATCTCGTCGCAGATAGAACCGAGAGTCGGCTGATGATTCATCGCTGACCCTCTTCGATCAGCGCTCCGCCCGGGCCAAGCCCCGCGGAGGCGGCCTTCGATCGTCGTGGCGGACATGGCGGCAACGTAGATCGCGATCGCGGATCGCGCATCGGCCTGCGGGACCGAATTGCGGTCCGTCCCTGGTCGGAGGCGGGCCACGTGTGGGACTAGTCGGTGGGGGGCGGTTCCGTCGCGCCGGGGCTGACCACGCCGTGGTCGTAGGCGAACACGATCGCCGCAGCCCGGTCGCGCACATCCAGCTTGGCGAAGATGCGCCCGATGTGGGTCTTCACCGTCGCGTCGGCGACGTGCAAGCTCGCGGCGATCTCGGCGTTGGTCGCACCACGCGCCATCAGCCGCAAGACGGCGTGCTCGCGATTGGTGAGCAGGTCAAGGCGGGCCGCGTCCCGGGTTGCCGGCGCCACCACCCGCCGGTACCGATCGAGGACCCGCGGCGCGACAGCGGAATCGAACCAGGCGCCGCCCCCGGCGACCGCCCGCACCGCCGTGATCAGATCCTCCGCGGTGCTGTCCTTGAGCACGAACCCGGCCGCGCCGGCCTCGATCGCGCCCCACAACATCTCGTCCTCGCCGAACGTTGTGAGCACGAGGATGGGAGCTGGGTCCGGCGTCTCGCGCAACCGTGCCGTCGCGGCGATACCGTCCAGCCTCGGCATGCGGAGGTCCATCAGGATGACGTCGGGCCCGACGGCAGGCAGGTCCTCCACAGCTTGCTGGCCATCGCTGCACTCGGCGACGACCTCGAACCCATCGGTTGGCGAGAGGATCCGCGCCAGGCCGGCCCTGACCATGGCCTGATCGTCGACGAGGGCGACCCGGATCATGGAGCGCGCACGTCCCCTGCAGGTGTCGCGTCCTTGGCCTCCAACGGAATCCGACAGCTCACCCGCCAGCCCTCGGTAGCCGGCCCGGCGTCGAACTCTCCCCCGAGCGCGGTTACGCGCTCGCGCATCCCGATCAGGCCGTAGCGGGGTCGCTCCGGCTCGGAGGCCGGTCCGGTGACCGTCGGTCCGCTCGTCGTGGCAACCAGACGGGCCCACCCCTCCGCCACCTCGATCTCGAGAACGGTCCGCGCGCGCGGGGCGTGCTGGGAGGCGTTCGACAACGCCTCCTGGGCAATTCGGTAGAGAGCGACGCCTACGGACTGTGCGGTCCGGGAGAGGTCGCCTCGCGTCCGCAGCTCGACGGTGAGACCGCCGGCCCTTGCATGGTCGACCAGTGCCGCGATCTCGCTTGCCGACGGAAGCGGCGGTGCCACTCCGGCCGCGTCGTCGCTGCGGAGCAGCGCGACCGTACCGCGCAGCTCTTGCATGCTGCGCCGGCCGACCTCCTCGGCCGACTGCAGCGCCTCCTCGGCGGCCGTAGGGTCGCGGCGAAGCACGTGGCGGGCACTGGTGATCTGAAGCATGACGGCGGCCAACCCATGTCCCACGAGGTCGTGGACGTCGCGACCGATTCGACGCCGCTCGGCAATCAGCGCCTGGTGGGCGAGCTCGCGGCGGGCGGCGTCAAGCTGGGTTACAAGTTGGCTCTGGCGAGCGGCCGCGCGGCCAATTACCCAGGGGAAGGCGATGCCCATGATCCAGATGCCCACAGCGATCTCGGAGGGATCCTGGATCTGGCTCGCCACTACCGGCGAGGCCACAGCGAGCAGGCCCATCACGACCGCCGTCGCGAGGGACGGGGCCCAGCGCCCGACGACGAAGGCGAGCAGAGACACCTCGAAAAGGAGAGGCTCGAGCTGCCCGGAGCGCTGTGCCACCACAACCGGGCAGAGCACGGCGAGGGACACGGCCCAAAGCGGCACGCTGGGCACGTAGGTCCAGACGGCGAAGGCGGCGACCGCGAGGGCGGCGAGGATCAGGTCGGCCGCGGTCGACGACTGGTCGGTGACGAAAGCGACGATGGCAACCACAAGCGCGAAGGCCGGAACGGGCCAGCGCACTTCGTCGGCTTGGGACCACGCCTGACCAGATCCGTCGGACACATCGGCGACGGTAAATGAGTTTCAGTGTTCTCGACATCCCCCTGGAGGCGGAGGCGGGCATCCGCCCACCGGTGGAACCGTGTCCGAACACCCCCTCCGCCGGCTTCGCCTAGCTGCCTACCGCTCCGCCCGCCACGATTGCATCAATTTCCACCACGGCGCCAATCGGTAGTCCGGCGACGGCAACCGTGGCCCGGAGTACTGCGGCCGGTTCAGCCTGTCGGCCCGAATCGCTCGGTGCGGATCCGCTCGGCCGAGAACCCCGCCCCGAGCAGCAGTTCCGAGGCCGCCTCGACGAATCCGTTCGAGCCGCAGACGAAGGCGGTGCCGTCGTCCGGACCGGCCCGCTCGATCAGCGCGCTGTCTATTCGGCCGGTGTGGCCGCTCCAGCCCTCAGGCGGCTCCCGCGTGAAGGTGAGCGTGGCGTCGTCCCCGAGCTCGTCCGCGTAGATCACGTCGTCGGCCTTCCGGACCGAGTAGACCAGCCGCATCGGGAGCTCGGGCATGGTGCGGCGGCGATGGCGGAGGATCGCCATCAGTGGGACCACGCCCGAGCCACCCCCGAGCAGGAGTACCGGTTGCTCCCCGCGCCATACGAAGTAGGAGGCGAAGGGGCCGCGAACCTCGACCTCGTCGCCCTCGACCACGACCTCGTGGAAGTAGGGCGAGACCTCACCGTCCTCGAGCCGGTCGATTGTGAGCTCGATCTCGCCGTTGTCCAGCGGCGACGAGGCGACCGAGTAGGAGCGCTGGGCGTGGTAGCCGTCGGGGGCGGTGAGGCGGACGTCGTAATGCTGGCCCGGCAGGTGCGGCATCCACATCGGCAACTCGATCCGAAACGACTTGACGCGCGGCGTTTCCTGCTTGATCGAGGTCACCGTGCCGAGCTGCCAGCGGCCCGGCGCCCTCTGCTCGACCGGCGTCAGCGGCTCGGCCGTGGCTAGTCGGTCCAATAGCGCTCCTCCTTCCAGGGATCGCCGCGGTTGTGGTAGCCGTTCATCTCCCAGAACCCGGGCTCGTCGTGGTCCATCACCCGAAGCCCGGCGATCCACTTGGCGCTCTTCCAGAAGTAGAGCTGGGGGACGAGCAGCCGAGCTGGCCCTCCGTGCTCGCGCGGGAGGGGCTCGCCCTCGTGCTCCGTCACCACCCAGGCCTTGCCATCGGTGAGGTCCTCGATCGAGTGGTTGGTCGTGTAGCCGCCGTAGGAGTAGGCCATCGCGTAGGCATCGAGCGGCTCGGCCTTCTCCAGCAGAACGTCAACCGAGACCCCGCGGAAGCTGGTGCCGAGCTTCGACCACTTCGTGACGCAGTGGATGTCGCACGGAACCTCCTCGAAGGGCAGGGACCCGAACTCCTCCCAGGTCCACTCGCGCTCCTTGCCGACCATGCCGTCGATCCGGAAGGCCCAATCCTCAGTGGCGATCTTCGGCGTCGGTCCGGCGGTCAGCACCGGAAAGCCGGGCTCCACGTACTGGCCCGGCGGGACCCTGTCCGCCACCTCCTCGGGAATCTGCCGGCGGCGTTGGAAGCCTCGGGAGATGAAACCGTTCACCGAGCCGCAGCTTACGCCGGGAAGGACGCTTCGGCCACCACCTCGACCTCGTCTCTGACCTTGAGGGTGCCGAACAGCCCCGAGTACGGCTTAATACCCCACTCGGACTGGGTGACGGTGGCGTGGCCCGAGACCTGACCCCCAGGGCTGACGTTGAGGACGAACTCAAGTGGGTGGGTGTTGCCGTTCATGGTGAGCTTGCCACTGACCCGTAGGCGCTCATCATCCAAGGGCTCGACCCTGGCGGAATGGAACTCGATTGCCTGATTCCCCAGCACCTCGTCTTCGATGGTCTGCTTGATTTCGACCTTGTCGTCCTCGCCCAGCGCCTGCACCCCCCCGGTGCCCTCCCTCACCTGCAGGGAGCTTGCGTCGACGCTGAGGTTGAGGCTTAACCGCTCCGGGTCCTCGCCCACCTCGAGAGTTCCCTCCCAGGAAGTTACGTCGATGATCAGGTCGTGACCCGCCATCGCGGCGGCTCCCCGCCGCTCGGTCTTGACTTGAAGGGTGGCGTTCTCCGGTCCCAGCTCGTGGGTGCCTGACTTGATCGACATCAGGGTGCTCGGGTGCTCGTGGTCCGTGTCATTTCCGGTTCGCCGGCGGCGGGACCCTACCAACGCCATCCGAGTCTGTATAAGTGCCGCCAAGCGTTCCCTGAGCTATGCAGGCAGGCTTGACCACTTAACTCAGAGGAGGGAGGCCCCGATGGAGTTCGACAATTCGTTCACAGTGGAGAAGCCCATCGACGAGGTCTGGAGCACGATGGTCGACCTCGAACGAGTGGTCCCGTGCGTACCGGGCGCCACGATCCTCGAGAGGACGGGCGACAAGGCCGTCAATGCCGAGGTCAAGATCAAGCTCGGATCGATGTCCATGAACTACTCCGGGCCCGCCGAGATCGTCGAACAGGACGACGCCGCCCATCGGGCGGTGATGAACGCCCGGGCAAAGGAGGCCGGCGGCCAGGGCAACGCGGACGCCAAGGTCTCGATGCAGCTGACGGGCAACGGCGATGGGACCGAGGTTGCGCTTCACTCCGAGATCAACGTCACCGGCAAGGCCGCGCAGATGGGGGAGGGCGTCATCGCCGCTGTCACCGAGGGAATGATCAAGGAGTTCTCCGAGAACCTCGCGAAGCTTTGAGCTTTCGAGCGCTCTGGAAGGCGGGACACCGCTTGTAATATCCTCGCGCCATGGTCGGTGCCGTAGTCGGAGAGGCAACGGAATGCTGATCGCCGCGGACACGACCTCCTGGTATATCGGCCTCGGGCTCGGGGCCGTGGTGGTTGTCGTCGCGGTGATCATTGTTGTCACCATCCTCGCCTTGGCGAACCGCATCGCGGGGCAGGCCGAGACCGCGAACGACGCCGTCGAGGTAATCCGCAAGCAGACCGACGAGCTCGGCGGCATCGCCAAGATCAACGACTCCGGCGTCAGGATCCTCCACGCCGCTCGCGCACTGAGGAAGGTGGCCGTCGGGCATTGATGACCTTCCTGCTCGCACTCGCCGACTCGGAGCGCACCCTCTGGTACGTGACCCTTGCGGTGGGCCTCGTCGTTGCCCTCGTCGTCGCCGTCATGCTGCTGATCCTGCTCCGCTTGCTGATGAGGATTAAGGTGAGCGTCAGCGGCCTCCTGGCATCCGCCGGGGAGGTGGCCGAAAACACGGCGAACATCCCGCAGCTCGAGGCCACGGCGCCTGTGCTGGAGCAGATCGCCGCGGAAGGGGTGGTCCAGGACGGCTACATGAACGCGCTTTCGCAGGGCTACGCCGAGGAGTCCCAATGAGCACCAACCTGCTGATCGTCCTGAGCGTGGCCGAGGCGGTGATCCTCGTGGTCGTGCTGGCCCTCGCTCTGATCGAGATCCGCCGGCTCCTCAACTCGATCGCCGAGGACCTGGGCGCTCTCGGCTCCGCACTGACGACCGTCGAGTCCGAGCAGCTGCGCCCGTTGCGCCCCGCGGTGGAGGCGATCAACGCCCGGTTCGAGGGGATCATCGGCCTGATGCCGGGGGTCGCCGAAAAGGCCGCGATCGTCGCGGAGCACGCGAGGAAGCAATGACGATCTGGTGGATTGGAAACGCGGTCCTGCTGCTGGTGATCGTGCCGGTGGTCGTCATCCTGCTGCGAGGCGTCCTCAACGCAGCCAGGGCCGTCACGCCCGCCGTCGAAGCGCTTCAACCGGTGGCGGAGGCGGGGTCGAAGGACCTCGACGCCGTCGAGCTGCTGAACACGACTCAGGAGCAGGTCAGTCAGACGGTCGCCGTGGTCGCGAACTACGGCGGCTCCCTGGACGCCATCCTCGAGGACGACTGAGCGAACGCCATGGAACCAGCTGCCGCCGTCACGCTCCTCGCCGCAGTCGTGATCATCCTGGCGCTGGTCGGGTACCTCGTGGCCGTGATCCTCGAGTTGCGCAAGATCACCGCGGGGCTCGACGCCGCGATCGCAGCGGTCGGTGAGATCGTGAGCAAGAGCGAGCCGGTGAACGGCGTCGTGGTGGCGATCAACAAGGACCTCTCCGTCGGGACCGAGCTGCTCGAGGGGCTGCTCGATAAGAAGGCCGGTCAGGAAGATGCCGCGGGGCTGATCGAGTCGGTGTTCCCCGGCGCCGGAGCCTCCGTGCTCGAGCGCCAGGGCAGGAAGGGCGAGGTGAAGAACATCGACGAGGTCTACACGAGAGGGGCGGTGCAGCTTGCGCGCCTCGGCCGGGAGAGCCCGCTGGGTGCCGGGGCGATGTCGGGCGCCGCGCTCAGAGACCCGACTTACGCCAGCACCGCGGCGCGCTCGCTCTACCAGAACCCCAGCGGTCCGACCGCCGATAAGCCGGGAGGACCGAGGTACACCCCGAGGTCTCCCACCATCGGGGTGGACGCCCCGCAGGTGTTCGCACAGGCTGATGAGGAGCCAAAGGCCCTCGAGCCCAACGCGTCGAGTGGTGAGTAGGGGCACGGGAGGTCTCTAGTTGCAGACCCCCGGACCAATTGAGTACGAGCGGGCGACGAGCGTCCAGAACGTGATCGAGCTGCTCGAGAAGTACGGGCCCGAGACCCGGATCCTGGCCGGGGGGCACAGCCTGCTGCCGATGATGAAGCTGCGGCTCGCGAACCCCGAGCGCCTGATCGACATTAACGAGCTCGACGAGCTCTCCTATATAGGGGAACGGGATGGAGAGATCCGGATCGGTGCGATGACCAGACACCGCGAGCTGCTCGAGTCGGAGCTGCTCGCCGAGCATTTCCCGATCTTCGTCGACGCCGAGAGCGTGATCGCCGATCCCCCGGTGCGAAACCGCGGGACGATCGGCGGCTCGCTCGCCCAGGCGGACGCGGCGGAGGACCTTTCGGCGGTCTGCTCCGCGTTGAAGGCGAACGTGGTCATCGTAGGCTCGGGGGGCGAGCGAGTCGTCTCGATGGAGGATTTCCACGTCGGCCCCTACGTGACCGCGATCGAGGACGCCCAGATCCTGACCGAGATCCGCCTGCCTCTGAGG
>JBOGZE010000177.1:0-5046 GCA_050697055.1 Solirubrobacterales bacterium | reverse complement strand
CCCACCGCCCTCGACTCGGTGATGTAGTTGCCGCCGTAGAAGATTCCGCCAGTGCTGATTCCCGGGGTCGTGAAGTTGGTGCGCTGGAAGCCGCCGGAGAAGAGCTGGGTGCCCTCGGGACAGTGAGCGGTCACGGTCCCCGTCCCGTGCCGCTTGACGAAGGTCGTCTCGTGCGGCGAAGCGGTCGGGACCAGCCCCCGTCCACAGATCACCTGGAGGACTCCCCGGCGCGGGGTGGTGTGGGCGGGGCTCGGATCGACGAGGGTGGGAGTGACGTGGAATCCGCTCTGTACCCCAAGCCGCTCGTAGGAGTGTGGGTAGATGCCCTCTCCGTCGTCGGCGAGGGGCGTGGCGTTGAACATGCCGCCGCCGAGCGGGGAGGTTCCCTCGGGGCAGTCAACCTCGAACCGCGCTATCGCGTCGGCCACATGAATCCGGAAGCCGCTGGTTGCAGCCGTTAGGTCCCTGAGGGGACCGATCCCGCCGGCCAGCGATTCCTCGCTCAGCCCGCCGCCGCCCTGCAAGTAGACCGGGCCGTAGTCGGAATCGAGCACGAAGACCCTCCCCTTCGCTCCGGTGCGAATCGCGAGAAGGAGGCGGTTGCACTCGCTGCCCTCCCTAATCACGTTGACCAGGTCGAAGCCCGCCACCGAATCGAGGCTCGCCGCGACCACAACCTCGATGCCCATCTCCCGCCGGAGCACCGCCGCCACCTCGTCCGGGGCCGGATAGCACTCATCGTCGGAGGCGATCCGCTCCGTCGCCACGGTCTTGAATCCCTCCTCGAGCTCCCTCGTGGCTTCGTCGTAGCCGCCTTGGAGGACGCCGAGCGCGGTCTGCGCGCAGAGGAGGAGCCCGGTGAGGGCGACGATGTGCGGAAGGACTCGGTTGATCGGATGACGCCTGCAGCTGAGATCGAATAGCGTCCGGGCACACGGCCCGGGGAGAGTGTTATAGGGGGAATGATCGAGTCGAAGGCGTCGAAGCGACGATTCCGCGGAGCGTTGAGCGGCATGCTCGCGATTGCTCTGGCAAGTGCTCTCGCGGTCGCGGCGTCCGGCGCGGCCAGCGGGGGTGGTCCGGTGGCCGCGAAGTCGACGGCCGCCGGGGCGAAGAACGGCCGCATCATCTTCCGTCACTTCAACGGCGCGGATTACGACATCTACACGATGAATGCCGACGGCTCCAACCCGAGCCTCCTCCTGGGCGGAGCCACCGACGACCGCGACCCGGCCTTCTCTCCCAATGGCCGCAAGATCGTCTTTCGGCGGAACGACACGACCGACATCTACGTGATGAACGCCGACGGCACCAACCCGGTCAACCTGACCCCGGGCATCGCGAACGCCGCTCGCTTCCCGAGCTTCTCGCCGGACGGCAAGAAGATCGCCTTCGAGGTGGATATGCCGCCGAACGGCAGCGACGTGTTCGTCATGAACGCCGATGGAAGCAACCCGGTTGACCTGACGTCGGAGAACCCCACCGACGACAAATTCCCCAACTTCTCTTCCGATGGCGCTCGGATCACCTACTCGCATCGCAGCCCGACATTGGATTGGGAGGTCTTCGTAATGAACGCCGACGGGTCGAACAAGGTCAATCTGACCAACAACCCGACCTCGGACGACCTGATGTCGTACTTCTCGCCGGACGGGCGGCGGATCGCATTCAGCAGCTTCCGAGGCGGCCCCCAAGCCGACATCTTCGTGATGAACGCCGACGGCTCCGGTCCGGTCGATCTGACCCCGGGCGGGACGACCCGGGACATAACACCCTCCTTCTCCCCGGATGGCACAAAGATCGCCTACACCCTCGGCCCCGCGCCCGGACAGGACGTCGGGATCGTCAACGTCGATGGCTCCGGGCAGGCCAACCTAACCGCCTCCTCCCTGCCGAACAGTGTGGCCCCGGACTGGGAGTCGATCTTCACCTGCGCCGGGCGCCGGGCTACGATCGTCGGCAGCGACGCGGCCGAGACCCTGGTCGGGACCAAGGGCAAGGACCTGATCGTGGGCAATGGCGGCAACGACGTCATCCGCGGGCTCAAGGGCAAGGACCGGCTCTGCGGCAACCTCGGCAACGACAAGCTCTTTGGCGGCACCGGCAAGGACGGGCTCTTCGGCCAGCAGGGCAGGGACAGGCTTGTCGGCGGCAAGGGCAAGGACAAGCTGGTCGGCGGCAGGGGCAAGGACAAGCAGACGCAGTAGTGGGCTACGAGATCTTCACCATGAATGCCGGCGGCTGGAGCAGGCTTGCCGGCCACAGCGAGGGCCGCAGCCATTCCACCGGAGGCGTCGGGATCCCCACCGCCGGACACTAGCCGACCGGTCCGGCGGCCCTGGCCACGGAGGCACTTGGCTACCCTCGGAGAGATGGAGGCCGCGATCTGCAGTCATCTCGACCAGATCAAGGTGGGGAAGCCGGAGGAGTTCGCGGGATGCGAGGACTGCCTGAAGATCGGCGGCAGCTGGGTCCACCTTCGGGTCTGCCGCACCTGCGGCCACGTCGCCTGCTGCGATTCGTCGCCGAATCAGCACGCGAGCGCCCACGCCGAGGCGAGCGGCCACCCGATCGTCAGCTCGCTCGAGCCGCGCGAGGACTGGTCCTGGTGCTACCAGGACGAGGTCACCTTCGTGATCGCCTGATCCGAGCCCGGCTTTCAATCGACCGGGGTTGGCAGTAGGGTCCGGCGCCGGAAGGTTCAGCGAACGAGGGAGAGACCATGGAAAGCGCTGTCGGCGGCCGCGAAGGGGTCCGCGAGGTCTCCAGGCTCTGGTGGCTTTGGCTGGTGTTCGGCTTCATCTGGATCGCCGCCGCACTGGTGATCCTCCAGTTCGACCAGGCCTCGATCACCACGGTCGGGGTCATCATCGGACTGATGTTCCTCGGCACCGCGATCCAGATGTTCGCGATCGCCGGGCTGACCCAACGCCTGATGTGGCTCTACGTGATCTTTGGCGTCTTGATGCTGGTGGCGGCGACGCTTTCCTTCATCAGCCCCGAGAACACCTTCGCCGCGATCGCCGACATCCTCGGCTTCCTCTTCCTTCTCGTAGGCGTGTTCTGGGTGCTGCAGGCATTCGCCTCCAGGGAGATCAACGACCTCTGGTGGCTGGGCCTGATCGCCGGGATCCTGATGATCATCCTCGCCTTCTGGACCGGCGGCCAGCTCTTCATCGAGAAGCAGTATGTGCTCCTGGTGTTCGCCGGTATCTGGGCTCTGATGCAGGGCTTCACCGACATCGCCAAGGCCTTCGTCATCCGCAGGGTCGGGCAGGTCGTCTGAGCGGCTGAGCGCTAGCCGCGAGACTTGGCGGCGGTCAGCGCCAGGCCGGCCCGCTCGACCAGCTGGTGAATCGCCATGCCGCGCTCGAGCTCGGCAGCGGCGAAGCGGATCGTGATCGGCTCGCCGTCGGGGCGGCGGCAGGCGGCGTCGACCTCGGCGCTGAGCCGCTCCGCCACCGCCCTCGCCCCCTCGGCCGAGGTGCCGTTGAGGACCAGCGCGAACTCATCCCCTCCCCACCGGAACAGCAGGTCGGGGTCGCGCAGCGAGGTGCGTAGCGTGGAGGCGACCCGTTGCAGGCAGCGGTCGCCCTCGGTGTAACTCCAGCGCTCGTTGATCTCCTTGAAGTTGACGAGGTCGACCATCGCCACGCACAGCGGCAGCTCCCCGCTACGGGCGCGGTTCACCTCCACCTCGAGCATCTCGTTGAAGGCGCGGCGGTTGTTCAGGCCCGTGAGGGGATCGAGCCTCGCCTCCTGCCGAGCCCTCGCCTCGTCGTGTGCGAGGCTGATGCGCTGGCCGCGTACGCCGCTCATCAGCACGTTAACCGCGACCGCCAGCCCGCACCAGATCACGTAGGTGGCGGCAGCCGCGCCCACCGCGTCCGCCTCCCAGTGGTCGTAGACGAAGGGGGCCGCGAGGGCGAGCGCGATGATGAGGAGAAAGACGGCGACCCGCCGCGGAGGCTGGATCGCGGCGACGAACCCCACCGGCAGGAGCAGCAGCTCCTGATAGGGGGCCTCGACCCCTCCGGAAAGCCACTGCATCGCACTCACACCAAGGACGCTTGCGTAGGAGGACACGAGCAGTCCCTCCCAGCTGCGAAGCCAGCCGACATGCAGCGCATAGGCGACGCCGCAGGCGCTCGCCACCAGCAGCCAGGCCAACACCCAACCGGCGCCACCGACCTCGGCTGTCGGCTGGCTGAACGGGAGCAGCCCCACCGTGAGCGCGATCCCGAGCAGCCAGAGAAAGACGCCGAGGCGCCGCGCGTTTTCCAGGTCCCCACCCGCGTAGGGATCGGGCCTGGCCGCGAAAAGCTCGCGGAGATTCACGGAACGCTGCAACCTCCTCCGCCCGCTGCGCCGGACACTCTACCCGCGGTCCGGCCGCGCCCCGAAGCAGGCACTAAGAGGCGACCTCGGCCCTCCGCGCCGCCTCTGCCGCGCCTTCGGCGCGAACCACCTCGGCGGCCGCGCGCCTGCCCGATTGGACCGCACCATCGAAATAGCCCATCCAGCGGGTCGCGGTCTCGGTGCCCGCCCAGTGAATCCGCCTCACCGGCTCGCGCAGGGCTCGGCCGTACCCTGTCCAGGCGCCGGGGCCGAAGACCCCCGCGTAGCAGCCCCGCGAGTACGGCTCGGCGCTCCAGTCCTTTTCGACGTAGTCCCTGGGTTTGCCGGCCCGGGGCCCGAAGAGGCGTTCGAAGGTGCCGATCACCGCGGCGCGGCGCTCGGCCTCGGGAAGCGCCCCCAGCGCCCGGGCGTCGCGGGCCTCGAGAAAGCCGAGGATCACGCCGGGAGCGCCGTTCGGCGGTGTGTTGTCGAAGATCACCTGGGTGGGCCCGGGCAGGCTGGTGGCCTGGCCGCTCAGTCCCTGCTCCCGCCAGAAGGGCTCGTCGTAGATCGCCATGCACTTGATCACCGACCCCATCGGCATCCGCTGGGTGAGCTGATCGCGGGCGCCCGGCAGCGGCGGGTCGTAATCGATCCGCCCGGCGAGCGCCGGCGGTAGTGCGACGATCGCACGGCGCGCTCGCAGCT
>JBOGZE010000176.1:0-5484 GCA_050697055.1 Solirubrobacterales bacterium | reverse complement strand
GAGGATGAAGGCGGTGAGCGGCGTCACCTCGCTCGGCTTCACCACCACCGAGCAGCCCGCGGCAAGCGCCGGAGCGACCTTGGCGCAGATCTGATGCAGGGGGTAGTTCCAGGGCGTGATGCAGCCCAGCACCCCTACCGGCTCGCGGACCACCAGCGAGTTGCCGATCTGCTCCTCCCAGGCGACCTCGCCAGCCGCCTGCGACATCGCCCCGAAGTCCATCGCCGGTAGTCCGGCCTGGATCGTCCGCGCCAGGGCGAGCGGCATGCCGACCTCGGCCGCGATCAACGACGCCAGCTCATCCGCGCGACCCGCCAGTGCCGCCGAGATCGCCGCGCAGGTCTCCGTCCGCTGGTCGAGTGGCACCGCCGACCAGGCCTCGAATCCGGCCCTGGCCGCGGTAACCGCCCTGTCGATGTCCTCGGGGGTTCCCTCGGGGACCCGTCCGATCACCGCCTCGGTGGTGGAGTCGACCACCTCAATCGAATCCGAGCCCGACGGCTCGACCCACTCGCCGCCAATGTAGAGGCGGTCGCGATCGATCGCTTCCTGCGGGTGTCCCACCTGCGGGACGGTCGGTGCCTCAGTAGCCAACGGTCACTCCTTCCAAGTCGCTTCCAAGTCGGTCAGGCCGGCTGCGCAGCCCCAGACCCGGCGCCGGTTTTTGTGGCCGTTTGTGTGGGGGCCTCGGCCCCGGCCTCGTCGGCGATCGCGACGGCCGTCCGCCGCGCCAGCGCCATGATCGAGACCATCGGGTTGGTCCCCGAGGAGGTCGGGAAGGCGCTGCCGTCCCCGATCCAAACGCCCTTGACATCGTGGAGCTCGCCGAGCGGGCCGGCGACCGATGTCTCGGGCTCGGTCCCCATCCGGCAGGTCCCCATCTGGTGGGCGCTGAAGAGCTTGTGGCCGCCGGCCCGGAAGGGGATCCTGCTGACCCGCGCGATGAAGGCATCGGGGTCCTCGCCGCGGCGCCAGGTCGGCGCGCCCTCGGCGAGCGGATAGATCTGGTAGGCGCCCGCCGCCTCGTGCAGCCGGATCTGGGCCTCGACCCCGCGGATCAGGTTTTCGCGGTCGAGTTCGTCGTCGACCGGGTAGGCCGGCACGGCGTCGCCGTTGGCGTCCACAGTCACCCGACCGTGGCCGCGATCGCGGGTGAGCCCGATGAAGGTGCCGCTGAAGCGGAAGTCCTGCATTCGCTGCTTGTGGTCGGCGCCGGAGATCCATGGGGTCGCCGAGCCGATCAGTCCGGGCGCGTACTGCACAGTCTCGATCAGCACGCCGTAGCCGTCACCCGTGTCCGCGAGCTCATCGCAGAGACCGGCCTGGGGCGCGCCCCACCAGGCCTTCTGGTCGGTGCCGTAGAGCGCGCCGACAACCGTCGAGGGGTGCAGGCGGAGGTAGTCGCCGGCGGCGGCCCCGCCGATCCCCGAGCGCGCGAGCAGAGCCGGGGACTCGAGCGAGCCGCAGGCGACCACCACCCGCGGCGCCCGGACCGTTACCGCGGCTCCGCCCCCCTCGGGCGGCTGCCAGACGGCCTCGACCCCGGCGGCGCGGCCGCTCTCGGTCAGCACCCGGGTGGCGCGGCAGTAGGTGAGGCAGCGGGCGCCATGCTCCTGGGCATCGGCGAGCCAGGTTCGGTCGGCGCTCTGCTTGCTGCCCGACTGGTCGCCGAAGCCGAGGTAGCCGGCCATCTCCGGGGAGTACTTGCCGGGATCGGTGTTGCGGATGATCGTCTCGAAGCTCCAGCCGAGCGCCTCGGCCCCCTTCTTCATCCGCTCCTGCGGCCCGTTCAGGTCGCTGCACCGATCACCGGCGCCGATCCGGTCGAGCACGGCGTCGAGGTGGGCGTCGAACTCCGCCCCGTCGACGCCGTCGAGCCCGTGCTCGCGCGCCCACTGCTCACGCACCCAGGGCCGGGTGCGCAGGCAGTTGGTCCAGTTGATCGTCGTGCCGCCGCCGAGGGTGGTGCCGGCGACCAGACTGACGTTTCCGTCGGCGGTCGGGGTCGGACCGCCGCGCCAAAAGCGCTGCTGGTAGGCGGACAGCTCGAGCTGGTCGAAGTCCGACTCGTTGAAGTAGCCGGCGGCCTCGAGCACGACCACCTCGAACCCGCGCTCCGCCAGGGTCGCGGCGACCACCGCGCCGCCCGACCCCGACCCGACCACGCAGACGTCCGCTTCGAGCGTCTCCTCCGGGCCCTGCGGCTGGTGGATCCGCAGCGGCTTGGGCACCTCCGGCGGGGCAGAGATCGGCCCCGGGTAGCCGAAGGTCTCCCAGTTGGGGTTCTGCCCGGTCCGCGGGTCGGGGGCGCCATAGTGGAGGAAGAGGGTCATGTTGATCAGCGCGGCGACGCCTGCCGCGGCCTGGGGATCGGAGAGCGCCACGTTGCGAAGGATCTGCTCGCTCGAGAGTTGCGAGGTGCGCCCGATTCCCTGCCCCCCAAGCGCCTGCAGCAGCTCGACGAAGCCCGCCTGCAGCCGCGGGTCGGGGATCTCCTCGATCAGCTGCGCGGCGCCCTGGTCCACGCCCAGATCGCTGGCGCTGCGGCCCCAGAGCCCATCCGGGTCGCGGTCGCGCTCGATCGCGGGAACGACCGTGTCGCAGACCGCCCTCAGGATCGCGCGGTCACGTTCTGACAGCACGCTCGCAGGCTCTTCCTCACTCACCGATTGGGACTCTACTGGCCCGCCAGCCAGGGGAAACCTAGGTGAGGACGAAATAGTCGCGGTGGACGGCCTCCTCGGACGCATGCGGGAGCAGCTCTCGCACCTTCTCGCTGCGCATTCCCTTCACCTGGCGGAGCTCGCTGGCCGAGTAGTTGACGATCCCCTTGCCGATCGGCTCGCCATCGGCGGCAACCTCGACGGCGTCGCCGGCCTCGAACTCCCCGTCGACCTCCGTGATCCCGACCGGCAGCAGGCTGCTCCCGCGCTCTCGAAGGACCCTGGCGGCGCCGTCGTCCACCCGCAGGGTGCCGTGACTCGGCTTCGCGTAGCGCAGCCAGAGCTTGAAGCTGGAGGCGCGCTCGGGGTGCGGCTCGAAGCGGGTCCCAGCGGACTCCGCCGAGGCGGCGGCGCGCAGCGCTCCCTCCGCGGTCCCGTTGCAGATCACCGCGCCGATCCCGGCGGCGCCGGCCATCTGGGCGGCGGCGACCTTGCTGCGCATGCCGCCGAGGCCGAAGGGGGAGGTGTGCTCCCCGATCTCATAAGCGCCCAGCTCGCCCTCGTCGCGGACCTCGGTGACCAGCTCGGCGTCGGGGTGCTGACGGGGGTCGCGGGTGTAGAGCCCGTCCTGGTCGGTGAGCAAGACAAGCAGCCGCGCCTCGAGCATGATCGCCACCTGGGCGGCAAGGAAGTCGTTGTCGCCGAAGGTGATCTCGTCGGTAGCGGTGGTGTCATTCTCGTTCACCACCGGGACGACGTGCCAGGCAAGCAGCCGGCTGAGCGTCCGCCGGGCGTTCAGGTAGTGGGTGCGCAGCTGCATGTCGGAGGCGGTGAGGAGAACCTGGGCGGATCTGACGCCGCCGGCCGCGAGCCGCTCCTCGTAGGCGCGGAAGAGGCTGCCCTGTCCGACCGCCGAAGCGGCCTGGAGCTCATCGATCTCGCGCGGCCGCTGGGCGAGCTCGAGCACCCGCATCCCCCGGGCGATCGCCCCAGAGGTGACCATCACCACCTCCTCGCCGCCCTGGTGGAGCTCGGTGACCTGGGCGCAGACCCGGTCGAGGATCTCCTCGCGGAGCGCGCCGTCGTCGGCGGCGACGATCGATGAGCCGAGCTTGGCGACCACGGTCATGGCGCGCAGTCTAGGGTCGGCTCCTCCGGCTGGGTGGGCGTATTCTGGCCCCGATGACCGAGTTCAAGACCGTCCGGGTCGCCGCGGTCCAGGCTACGCCGGTGATCCTCGATGCCCAGGCTTCGGTCGAGAAGGCGGTCCGGCTGATCGGCGAGGCGGCCGACGACGGCGCCCAGCTGGTGGTGCTGCCCGAGACGTTCGTCCCTCTCTACCCCTCGGACGCCTGGGCCAAGGCCGCAGCCGGCTTCGGGGGATTCGATCAGCTCTGGGAGAGGCTATGGGCGAACTCGGTGGAGGTTCCCGGCCCCCTGGTTACGGAGCTTGTCGGCACCTGCAAGAAGCACCGGGTCCACTGCGCGATCGGCGTCAACGAGCGCGAACTGAACCGACCAGGGTCCCTGTACAACACGCTGCTGCTGATCGGGCCAGGTGGGCTGCTGGCCAAGCACCGGAAGCTGATGCCCACCCACCATGAGCGGTTGTTCCACGGGATCGGGGCGGGAAGCGACCTGGACGCGGTCGAGACCCCGCTCGGCCGGATCGGAGGGCTGATCTGCTGGGAGAACCGGATGCCGCTGGCCCGCTATGCCGTCTATCGCTCGGGGCCGCAGATCTGGGTGGCCCCGACTGCCGACGACAGCGATGGCTGGCTCGCGAGCATGCGGCACATCGCGATCGAGTCGGGCGCCTTCGTCGCCTCGGTCCCGCAGTTCATCCCGCGATCGGCCTTCCCTGAGGACTTCCCGGCCGAGCTGCCCGATACAGAGGTCTTCGGGCGCGGCGGGGCAGCGATCATCGAGCCGGGCGAGGGCGAGGTGATCGCCGGCCCCCTGTATGACCGCGAGGGGACGGTGACGGCCGACTGTGATCTGCGGGAGGGACTGCACGCTAAGCGGTGGTTCGACTCGGTCGGGCACTACAGCCGGGAGGACGTGCTGATGGGGGAAATCAGCCTCGAGGAGGCCGCTCAGGCCGGGTCGAGGTCGAACTCCACCTCCCCGACGACCACCTCGTCGCCCGGCTCGAAGCCGGCGCGCTGAAGCTCGGCGATCACCCCGATCTCCCTCAGCCTCCCCTCCAGGTAGTCGAGCGCCTCGGGGTTCGAGAGATCGTGCCGTGCGACCAGCATCTCGATCCCCCGCCCCTTGACCCGGTACCGGCCGTCGGCCTCCTTGACCACGTCGAAGCCCTCGTCCTCGCCGGGACGGTAGACGCGGTGTTCGGCCTCGAACTCGGCCGCCGCCGCGGGCTGTTCAGCCGCAGCCTCGGGGAGCGCGGTGAGGATCGCCTGTCGGAGCTCGTCCAGTCCCGCACCGGTGACGGAGGAGGCGGCGAGCACGGCGGGCACGGCCTCGCCGAGGCGAGCGCGCCAGCGCTCCACCGCGGCCTCGGCCTCCTCGTCGGTGAGCAGGTCCCGCTTCGAGAGGACGACGATTTCGGGCAGCCTGCCCAACCCGGCGCCGTAGTCGGCGAGCTCCTGGCGAACCGTCGTGTAGGCAGACTCAGCCTGCCCCTCAGCCCCCGCCGCCCCCGGAGGCGAAGCTGAGGAGGCGGCGGGATTGATGTCGACCAGGTGGACGAGCAGCCGGCAGCGCTCGACGTGGGCGAGGAACTCGTGGCCGAGCCCGGCCCCCGCCGCCGCCCCCTCGATCAGCCCGGGGATGTCGGCGATCACCACTTGGCGATCGTCGA
>JBOGZE010000175.1:0-6125 GCA_050697055.1 Solirubrobacterales bacterium | reverse complement strand
CGATCGAGCGCTCGGGGCCCTCGGTGAGCTCCTCGGGGTCGTACTCGCCCTGAGTCGCCGGGCGGACCGAGGAGAGCTTGATCTGGCGGCCGAACTGAGGGTGGACCGAGAAGCGTCCGCCGACCATGACGATCGCCCCCGGCGCGCAGAGCTCGAAGCCCTCCGCCACCCGGTCCCAGGCGATCGCGGGCACCGAGCCGGTGCGATCGGCGAGCACCAGGCGGAGGAAGTCGTCGCCGTTCTTCTTTTGCCGGCGCTCGCGCTCGCGGACGACGAAGACCGATGAGACCTGGTCCCCGTCGGCGAACTCCCGCAGCACCGGCTGGCCGGCTGGCTCTGCTCCGTTCCCGTTCTCGAAAAGCGTCTCCGCCATCAGGCTCCTGACGGTAGAGGCGTCAGCGGACGGGACTATCTGGGGATAATCGGCCGACATGGGGAGAGGAAGCCTGCTTCGCGACCGGGACTTCCGCCTGGTGACCGCCTCAGTCGGGATCTCCGCCGCCGGCGATTGGGTCGCGATCATCGCGCTCGGGCTACAAGTGAAGGAGATGACCGACTCGGGACTGGCGGTGGCGGGGCTGTGGATCTGCCTGTTCGGGCCCTCGGTGTTGGTGGCTGGGCACGCCGGGCTGCTGGTCGACCGGATCGAGGCGCGCCGGCTGCTCGGCCTGGTCTCGGCGCTGGGCGCCGTCGCCGCGGCGGTGCTGGCCTTCGTCGACGCCACCGGCTTGGTGCTGGCGCTGACGGCCTTGCTCGGAGTCGTCTTCGCCGTCTCCTCCCCGGCCGAGTTCTCGCTGGTGCCGCCGCTCGCCAGCGAGGACCGGGTACAGGAGGCGAACGGCCACGTGGAGACATCGCGCTACCTCGGTTTTGCGATCGGCCCGGTGGCCGGCGGCTTCTTGTTCGCGGCGGGCGGATTGGAGCTTGCGATGCTGGTAGATGCCGCCACCTTTGCCGCGGTCGCCCTGGCCGCGGTGGCGCTGAGAGTCCGACGGGATCCCGAGTCGCTCCAGGACGGCAAGGAGTCGCCCCGCGCCCGCGACGGCATCGCCTATCTCTTTCGCGATCGGCTGCTCTCGCTGGCGATGATCGTCGCCTTCACTTCGCTGCTGTTCATGTCGGCGGTCTGGGTTGGCGAGCTCTTCTTCGTCAAGGACGTGCTGGACAAGGGCGACACCGCCTACGGCGTCTTCGCCTCGGTCTGGACCGTAGGCATGGCCCTGGGGGCGCTGCTGGTCTCCCCCAGGGTGGCCGCCGGGGCGGTCGCCGCCACCGGCCTCGCGGCGGTGGCGGTCCAGGGCGCTGGCCTGGCGCTCCCCGCCCTCTGGCTCAGCTTCGGCTTCTACCTCGCCTGCTCCTTGATGGGCGGCCTCGCCCACGGGCTAAAGAACGTCATGTTTCGCACCCTGATCCACGTCCGGGTGCCGGAGCGCCTGCATGGGCGGGCCTTCGCCGCCTACAACGGCATCCGCAACTCCGCCGAGCTCGGAGCGTTCGCGGCGGGCGGTCTGCTCGTCACCGCGATCGGCGCCCGCGGCACGCTCGCCTATGCAGGCGGCCTCTCGGCGCTCGCCGGCTTACTGGGGTTGCTGGCGCTGCTGCGGATGAACCGGGGCTGGGTACCGACGGGTCCGGTGGGGCCGCCGGCGGGAACCTTGGCAGAGCCGATCGAGCCGCCGGGCCCGGCGGCGGCGGCTGAGCTTCCCTCAGGCAAGCTCCGGGAGCTGGCGAAGGAGGAGCCATCGGCAGCCCGGAGGTGAGAGGGCAGGTCGATCAGGGGGAGGTCCGGGTCTCGACCCTCGAGCTCTTCTTCGACCTCGTCTTCGTCTTCACGATCACCCAGCTGACGGCGCTGCTCGCGCATGAGCCGAACGGCGCCAGCCTCGGCCAGATCGCGCTGATGCTGAGCTCGATCTGGTGGATGTACGGGGCATTCGCGTGGCTCACCAACGCCGTCACTCCCGACCGCACCGCCCTCCGCCTGCCCCTGCTCGCGGGGATGGCGGCCTTCTTTGCGATCTCGCTCACGATCCCCACCGCCTTCTCCGGCGACGGCGCCGTCTTCGCCGGCGCCTACGCGGCGGTGGTTCTGATCCACGCCGCGCTCTACACGCAGTCGGCGACCTGGTCGGTCGCTTCGGTCTGGACCCTTGCCCGGATGAACCTGATGGCCGCCGGACTGATCCTCGCCGGCACGATCATCGGCGGCGGCTGGGAATACGTGCTCTGGAGCCTAGTCATACCGATTTTCGTGATCACCCCCGCGCTGGTACCCGAATCGGCCGGCTGGATTCGGCCCTCGCATTTCGTCGAGCGCCATGGCCTGGTCGTGATCGTCGCCCTCGGCGAGTCGGTGGTTGCGGTCGGGATCGGCGCCTCGGGGGTGGAGATCAGCGGCGAAATGCTCGCGGTGGCGCTGCTGGGCCTGGCCCTGAGCGCGGAGCTCTGGTGGGTCTACTTCGTCGGGGACGACAAGGAGGCGGAGGGAGCGCTGCGGACGATGCGGCCCACCAAGCGCGAGTTCTACGCTGCCAACGCCGCCTACTACTGGGCCCACCTCCTGCTCCTCCTGGGGATCGTCTGTGCGGCGGCAGCCCTCGAGCAGGCGATCGGCCACGCCTTTGATTCACTGGAGTTCGCTCTCGCCCTCGCTCTCGGGGGCGGCACCGCCACCTACCTCCTCGGGCACGCTCTCTTCCGCCTCTTCCTCGGCCTTCCCTTCCGGCCCTGGCGCGGGCTGGCCGCGCTCCTGGCCCTGGCCACGATCCCGTTGGGAACCGAAGCATCGGCCCTGGCGCAGCTGGCGGTCCTTGTCGCCGCCCTGGGGCTTTGCCTCGCCGTCGAAGGCGCCCCGGCTCCCAGCGAGGCGGCGGCTCAGGAGCCGGTCGGGTCGTGACCAGGTCAGGCGCGGTCTCGGCAGCGTCCGCCACATGGCGCAGCTCCTCGGCGACCCCGGCGTAGCCTCGGGCTAGGCGAGGGCCGAGCGCACGAAATCGAGGTCAGCGCGGATCTCCTTGGCCGCGCCCGGCGTCTCCACGATCACGGGTGGTCCGGCGGCCCGGATCATCTTGGTCAGGGGTTCGGCCCCGATCTCTCCCTTGCCGAGGTTGGCGTGGCGATCCGCACCCGTCCCCGGTGGATCCCTGGAGTCGTTCGCATGCAGGAGATCGATCCGACCGACGATCGCCACCACCCGCTCGACCGCGTTAGAGAGCTCCTCGCCGGCGGCGTGGGCGTGGCAGGTGTCGAAGCAGAAGCCGAGCTCGATCCCCGCATCCGCCTTTGAGATCGCCTTCCAGAGCCGGGCGAGGGCGTCGAAGCGGCGGGCGACCGCGTTCTCGCCACCGGCGGTGTTCTCGATCAGCAGCTTGACCTTCGACTCCAGCATCTCGAGCGTGCGTACCCAGCGACCGACGCCCGCCTCGACCCCGTCCTCGGCGTGGCCGGGGTGGACAACCACCGCCTCGGCGCCGACCTCGGCGGCGGCCTCGCAGGTCTGCTGGAGGATCTTGCGCGAGCCGTAGCGGACGTTGTTACGCGGCGAGCAGACGTTGATCAGGTAGGGGGCGTGGACGTACAGGGGAATGCGCGAGCGCCGCAACTCTGCCGCGTCCTCGCGGGGCGGCGGCTTCTGCCATCCCTGGGGATCGGAGAGGAACACCTGTACGCAGTCCGCGCTCAGCGCCTTGGCCTCCGCAAGGGGTCGCTCGGGGGCGACGTGGGCCCCGACGATCAGGTTCTGATGGGCCATTCAGGGGAACAGTCTCGTAGGGATCCGAAAAGGAGGGAACCATCGTGAAGGTCAACGCCATCCCGGATACCTACAGCACGGAGATCCGCCGGCGAGGGATGGTTCAAGCTTGGAGGCCCGCATCAAGACAGGAGGAAAACGCAATGCCCGAGGACAAGGTAGGAACCCCCGAGGAGTGGCAGGCCGCCCGCCAGGAGCTACTCAAGCGCGAGGACGAGCACGCCCAGCGCAGCGAGGAGCTTGCCCGGCAGCGGCAAGAGCTGCCATGGGTGCCGGTCGAGACGGAATACAGCTTCGACACAGACGAAGGGACCAGGACGCTGGCTGAGCTCTTCGACGGACGTTCACAGCTGCTTGCCTACAACATCATGTTCGGGCCGGAATACACGGCGGCCTGTCCTGGTTGCTCGAATCTGGCGGACCACCTCGACGGCGGCCTCATCCATCTCAACCACCGCGATGTCACCTTGCTCTGCTTCTCGCGAGCCCCGCTGGAGAAGCTCCAGGCCTACAAGCGGCGGATGGGCTGGAAGTTCCCGTGGGTGTCGACCTACAAGACCGACTTTCCGTTCGACTTCGGCCTCGCCCTCACCGAGGAGCAGATGGCCGGCATCGAGGAGATCCAGCAGATGATCAAGGAGCCGCCCGATTGGCTCCAGGAGTGGTCGGAGTCAGTCGGGACCGGGCTGGAGTCGGGTCTCGCGGAGGGACCGGGCTGGATCGCCTTCGCCCTCGAAGACGGCGTCGTCTACCACACCTATTCGCGCCAGGCGCCCGACCGCGATTTCGTTGTGCCCTACTACCACCAGCTGCTCGACCGGACGCCGAAGGGACGCGTCGACGAGTTCCGGGCGTGGCGCCACGACGAGTACGAGGACGTCACCGTGTGAGCGCTCCAAGGATGGCGAGGGCCGGAATCGAACCGGCGACACCACGATTTTCAGAGGCCGCCGAAATCACGGACGATTGGCGGTGGTTGCAGGGACTCTCTTGACCTGAGTGCCCTTTGGGCTGCCCTCGGTTTCCAGGGGTTTCTGGTGCGTTTGGGACACGAGCAGGGGTGCCGTTTCCTAATCAGCGCAGATGGCCAGCTCAGCCCTCCGTGGCGCCGCGACGCAGAGCCAGCCCGGTCGCCGGCACCTAAACCAGGTCCAGGGCCTTACCCCGCTCATCCGCGATCTCGACGAGCTTCGTCTCGCCGTAGTCGCTGACCACCGCGCCGATCGTTCCCGCCGGCCACTTGCCCACGGGCTCGCTCAGCGAAATGACATCGCACTCGGTGATTGGGTGCTTGACCGTGGCCATGGCCCTCCGCAGTCTAGGCTTGGATGTAGGCGCTAACGAGGCGCGGCGCGGCATCGGGCTCGACCAGCTCCCAGACCGTGGCAACCGCGTGACCACTCGCTCGCTGTGGCGCTTCAGACCCCGGGACCTCGCACAAGAAGCCATACGCGGGGAGTTGTCGCGAGTGCCTGAGATTGGCGCCTCGAGTACCCCGGCCTCAATTGCACCCACCAGGTAGTCGAGATCATCGATCGTGATGCCGAGGACGCGCTCGAAGCCGAGGGCCTTCGGACCCCCGACCTCGTGAGCCTTGTTCAGCGTGTATGTCGCGAGCTTGCTGCGTACCCCGATCGCCTCCCTGGCGCGCGGCATCGTCTCCCCGACACTCGGTGGCCACGCCACAACTTGATGCTGCCACCTGGCTCGGCGGCCCAAGACCGCACTGTCGCTTCCTCCGATAAGGAGCAGCGCCGGCGGGCCAAGCGCAGTGCGGCGGCGATGCCCCAATCACGCGAAAGGAGTCACGTTTAGCGGAGGGCGGCCCGCTGCTCCTTCGCATGGAGGGTGTCGCACAAAGGCCGCGAGCGAGAGGTACCCCTACGCTCGCTGATGCGGCTTCTGCGGTGGGCAGGGGATCGACCAGGTCCAGGAGTTAGCCACCGGATGAGCGACAAGTCATCCCGTTTCTAAAGACGCCTGACACGAGCTCTCACGGCTTCACTTTGGGTTTGTGCGACAGCCTCGCGTGAGGGTGTCGCATAAAGGCCCCGGGAGAGAGGTACCCCTACGCCTGCTGACGCGGCTTCTGCGGCCGGCAAGGGACCGACCAGCTCCGAGAGCAGGCACGGGATGGAGCGGAAGTCATCCCGTTTCTAAAGAGGCCTGACACGAGCTCTCACGGCTTCACTTTGGGTTTGTGCGACAGCCTCGCGTGAAAGCGGAAGTCTCGGCTGCTGGGACGAGGACTCCCGGAATAGCCGCTTTGGACGAGAAGCGGCTGTCGGTGAATCACACCCCTAAGCGTTGAAGGGGAACTACCAGGCGAAGCCGCGCTGCACACGAGCACAAGCCGCGACACCCGAACTATCTG